>JADHRO010000017.1 GCA_016777395.1 Chitinophagales bacterium
CAATAACTTTGCAGAACTTTTTTAGAATGTACCACAAATTGAGTGGTATGACTGGAACTGCTGAAACAGAAAGTCAGGAGTTTTGGGATATTTATAAATTAGATGTAGTGGTTATTCCGACAAACAAACCTCTTGCTCGTAAAGATGAGGACGATTTAATTTATCGAACCACAAGAGAAAAATTTAATGGTATAGCCGATGAAATTCAAAAGTTAACTGAAGCAGGAAGACCGGTACTAGTGGGTACTACCAATGTGGAGATTTCAGAGCTTATTGGCCGAATGCTCCAAATGAAGGGGATCCAGCATCAAGTGTTAAATGCAAAACAACATCAACGAGAAGCGGATATTGTAGCTGAAGCAGGTAGAGCGGGAGCGGTAACTATCGCAACTAATATGGCGGGAAGGGGTACCGATATCAAACTGTCTCCCGAAGTTATCGCCGCAGGAGGTTTAGCTATAATAGGGTCAGAACGACACGATTCAAGACGAATAGATCGTCAGTTAAGAGGTCGTGCTGGTCGACAAGGAGATCCAGGATCTTCGCAATTTTTTATCTCTTTAGAAGATAAGCTTATGCGATTGTTTGGTTCTGAAAATATGGCTAAATGGATGGATCGTCTCGGATTTAAAGAGGGTGAAGTTATTCAGCATTCGATGATTACCAAGAATGTAGAAACGGCACAACGTAAGGTTGAAGAGAATAATTTTGGGGTTAGAAAAAGATTACTAGAGTACGATGACGTGATGAATATGCAGCGTGAAGTGATCTATAAGAAAAGAAGAAATGCTTTGTTCGGTGAGCGGCTTTCAGTAGATATCATGGATTCTTTTCACGGCTTGTGTGAGGAGTTGGTTTTGGGGCATAAGTCTATGGAAGATTTCGAGAGTTTTAAGTTGAATCTAATTTTATTCTTCGGTATGGAATCCAGTATAAACGAAGAAACTTTTTTGAAGACGAATGCCGATGAGTTAGTAATGGACTTGTACAGAGAAGTTCAAAAACTATACAAAGAAAAATCTCTACGCATTTCGGAAAGAACCCTCCCAATATTTAAACAAATTCATAAGGATAGAGGCGAAACAGTTAAAAATATTGTAGTCCCTTTTAGTGATGGTAAAAAAGCATTAAATATTCTAACTCCTTTGGAGAAAAATATTGAAATGGAAGGAAAACAAATCATCACGGAGTTTGAAAAGAATGTTTCTCTGGCTATGATTGATGATACATGGAAGCATCATCTTCGTCAAATGGATGATTTGAAAAAAGAAGTACAAAATGCATCATTGGAGCAGAAAGATCCATTATTAGTGTATAAATTAGAAGCGTTCAATTTATTTAAAACCTTAGCTTCAAACATTAATCGAAGTGTGGTTTCATTCTTATTTAAAGGCCAGATTGTAAGCCCAGACGCAAATAATGTAAGAACAAATCAAGAGGCGCAAAGAACGAACTTGGATAATTTAAAGACTTCCCGAAACGAAGGTCCTGATCAAAATAATTTAGCTAAACGGGAAAGAAAAGTTGCTGAGCCGGTGCGCGCTCAGCCTAAAGTAGGCCGTAATGAGCCGTGCCCATGTGGAAGTGGTAAAAAATATAAGTCTTGTCATGGTTAGGCAAAGTAAATGAGCAAATGAACATTAAAGATAAAATAGAGCATACGATTTTAAAGGCTGACACCTCTCTTAAGGAGATAGAAAGCCTGTGTAAGGAGGCAATTGATTCTGCGTTTTTTGCGGTTTGTGTGCCACCCTATTTTGTAAAGTATGCCTCTTTAATGTTAAAGAATTCGGAGGTGAAGGTGATCACGGTTGTTGGTTTTCCTTTGGGCTATAACACGACACCTGCCAAAGTAGAAGAAGCGCGAAAAGCAATGGATGAGGGTGCTGCAGAAATTGATATGGTGATGAATATTGCCGCGCTAAAAAAAGGGGACAACAATTTCGTCTTAAACGATATTCTATCAGTAACCACCTTGGTTCAACTGAAGGGGTGTAAACTAAAAGTTATTATTGAAACGGCTATGCTGAGTCAATCAGAAAAGATAACTGCCTGTGAGATATGCGCGAAAGTAGGAGTAGATTTCGTTAAAACTTCTACCGGATTTGCTTCTAGCGGAGCAAAAGTAGAAGATATTAAACTCATGAGAAAAATATTGCCTTCTAGCATAAAAATTAAAGCTTCTGGAGGCGTTAAAACTAAAGATCAGGCGATCAAATTATTAGAAGCGGGAGCGGATAGATTAGGAGCTAGCTCAGGTCCAGCCTTGATTTAAAAAACGGTTATGAAAAATTTTCTTACAATCATATGCCTAATTGCCTTTAGTATAGACATGGCAGATGCGCAAACGTCCATCATTCTTAATGATAAAGTGACATTTGAAAGTAGTTCGGATCTAAATTTTTTATTGGATGCACATTATGATAAGAATAAGCATTGTGATTTAATGCAAGGATATCGCATTCAAATTATGAATAGTAGCAACAGGGAAGACGTTTATAAAAAAAAAGCAGAGGTATACAGCCGCTACTCAAAGTTTAAGGGTTACATTGTATACGACCAGCCCTACTATAAGCTAAGAATAGGGGATTTTGAAACGAAATTGGAAGCGCGTAAATTTTTAAACGAAATCATACAGTCTTTCTCCACTGCTTTTATCGTGCGTGATGAGATAAAAATTAATTAGAATGGCTATGGATATATTGAATCATATTAAGCAATTGTCCCTTGAAATACATCCTCAGTTAATTGAGTGGAGAAGACACTTGCATCAATATCCTGAGTTATCTTTCCAAGAACATAACACCTCAAAATTTATTTCTAAAGCATTGCAAACATACAAGATTCCTCATACCACAGGAATCGCCCAAACAGGTATAGTCGCATTGATTGAAGGAAATAATCCTAGCAGCAGGTGCGTGGCATTGCGCGCTGACATGGATGCATTACCAATTTTAGAAAAGAACTCCTTTGATTTTATTTCTAAAAACAAAGGAGTAATGCATGCTTGTGGGCACGACTTTCATACAAGTAATTTACTGGGGGCTGCAATTATTTTACAAGCAATTCGGGAACGATTTGAAGGAACAATAAAACTGATTTTTCAACCTTCAGAAGAGAAAATTCCGAGTGGAGCTCCTGCAATGATCGATGCAGGGGTACTAGAGAACCCTAAAGTTGAAGCAATTTTTGGAATGCATGTATCTCCAGAGCTTCCTACCGGTACATTCGGTTTTAGAGGAGGTCAGTTTATGGCATCTGCCGATGAAATATACTTGACGGTAAAAGGCAAAGGAGGGCATGCTGCTTTTCCGCACACATTAATTGATCCCGTCCTTGTTGCTGCGCAAATACTCGTCAACCTTCAGCAAGTGATTAGTCGGAGAAAACCGCCATTCGATGCGGGCGTTTTATCCTTTGGAAAGTTGGAAGCCTTGGGTGCTACGAACATTATCCCGGATGAAGTGAAGATAGCTGGAACTTTTCGAGCCATGAACGAAGATTTTCGGCTTAAATCACATACATTAATTAAGCAGATAGCTGAGGAAACCGCTAACGCTAGTGGCGCTTCTTGTGAGGTAAATATTTTAATAGGCTATCCCTTTCTTTATAATGATGAATCCTTAACCGAACGAAGTAAACAACGGGCAAAAGTATTTAACGACCATATTCAAGTGTTGGACGTTCCACCAAGAATGGGAGCTGAAGACTTTGCTTATTATTCTCAAAAAGTACCTGCTTGCTTTATTCGAATAGGTACTGGTAATGAAGAGAAAGGAAGCACCAACGGGCTGCACTCCCCCAATTTTAACGTAGATGATGAGGCCTTACTTCATGGAGCTGGATTATTGGCTTGGTTAGCAATAAATCAATAAAATAATAGTTCTTATTGAAACCCCATAAAAATGAAATTAAACACCCCCCTAAAAGCTAAGAATATAGCAGGAAGATATAATGCCCAACTAATCGGAAATGAAGATGCAGAAATTGGAAGTTTAAATGAAATTCATAAATTGACAGCGGATTCACTCACCTTCGTAGATCATCCGAAGTACTACAATAAGGTTTTAGAAAGTAAGGCAAGGGTAGTTTTAATTAATCAAGTCGTTAAATGTCCCCAAGGGAAAACCTTATTGGTAGTAGATAATCCTTTTGAGGTATACAATGAGCTTGCTTTAAAAGCCAGACCTTTTCTGCCCTCTTCGGAGATGATTTCGCCTTTAGCAGAGATAGGCGCAGGGACAATAATCCAACCCAATGTGTTTATTGGTAATCATGTCAAAGTTGGTAAAAATTGTATTATTCATCCCCACGTTACCTTATACGATTATGCAGAAATCGGAGATAATGTAATCATTCATTCTAACACAACAATAGGTAGTGATGCATTCTACGTGCATAAGAAAGAGCATGAATATGAGAAAATGCATACTATCGGTAAAGCGATTGTGGAAAATGATGTTGAAATAGGGTCCTCATGCACGGTTGATAGTGGAGTATCTGGAGATACAATTATTGGAAAGGGAACCAAGCTAGATAGTCAGGTTCATGTAGGGCATGGTGTAGTTATTGGTAAGAATTGTTTGCTGTGCGCCCAAGTTGCCATTGCTGGTAAATCTATACTTGAGGATGAAGTCATATTATATGGTAAAGTCGGAGTTTCCAAGGATGTTATTATTGGCAAAAAAGCAATTGTTTTGGCTTCTTCTAATGTAGGTAAAAATCTAGATCCAGGGGGGACTTATTTTGGCTCTCCAGCTATAAATGCACGGGATAAATGGAAGGAAATGGCGATTGTTCGGATGCTTCCTAAACGATGGAGTCAAATTGTATTTCGAGATTAAATAGCTTTTATCCTTCCTTAGTTAAACTACTCAGGACGAGAAAATACAATGGTTTAGGAGCTTGGCTCACTCATCATTTGACCATGGTGGCATTCTTTGGTCTTTGAACGGATAAATTTATATCAGTCTGCTTTCCTGCTTGGATTAAATTTAAATCCAAGCCATACTTAGTCGCAAGTATTAACCCTAATTCATATCGATTCAAATCAACAGGCCCAGGTAAATGATATACCCCTCCATCCCAATCAAGTGCTTCGATAATTAGCTTTGCTGCATCTTTAGCTTCCAACACACTTCGCACTTCATCCGTAAATAGTAATTGAGGCTTTGCTAGTTTGAGCTTTTCTTTTAATGCGCGCTCATACCCACCAAGGCTCCCAATCATTAAAGGCATTCTACAAACAACAGCAGCAGGATACACTTGAATAATTTCCTCTTCCGCCTTCAATTTCTGCATACCATACTGATTGAGTGGTTGAGCTTTGTCACTCGGTGAATAGCTTCCTTTAGATCCATCAAAAACTTGATCACTTGAAGTAAATACCATCGGAATTTCTCTTTGCATAGCCGTTTCAGCCAATAGCCTGCTTGCTTGAACATTTATCTTTTGACTTTCCGCAGCATTTTCCTCGCAATCTTGAATGTTTCCATTTGCAGCCAAATGAACAATCCCATCAAATGTATGACCGTTTAGTTGATTAATAAAATTATCCTTGGATAGATCCAATTGAAGTTCCGTTACCTGTAATTCAGGATTTATTGTTCTGCTTACACCAATTATTTGTATATTCTTTTGTCGCGCTCTTTGACAAATATATTGCCCTAAAAATCCGTTGTGACCGGTTAGCAGGATTTTATTCATAATTAACAGATTGCTGTTTTATTCTTCTTGCTAATTTAACTAAGTTTACATCAAATATATAGACTATGGCAAGTATAAAACCTTTTAAAGCTTTTCGACCTACGAAAGAGAGTGCAGAAAATTTAGCATCTTTTCCTTACGATGTGTTGAATAGTGTGGAGGCACGAAAATTAGCAGCGGGGAACCCTCAATCTTTTCTGAGAATAAATAAACCAGAGATTGACCTAGCTAAAGATATTAATGTATACGATGAGTCAGTGTATCAAAAAGGGAAGAGTAATTTGGATGATTTCATTCAAAAGGGATGGTTTATACAAGATGAAAAACCACTCTTGTATATCTATGCCCAGCGAATGGGCAAACATCTTCAAAAGGGAATTGTGGCATGCAGTTCGATTGATGATTATTTCAATGATATCATCAAAAAGCACGAGTACACAAGGCCAGTGAAGGAAAAAGATAGAATTGACCATATGTATACTGCAGGAGCGCATCTAGGACCGGTTTTTTTAGCGTATAAGCCAATAAAACAAATAGACCAATTGATTGAAGATTGGACGGCGAAGCACAAGCCTCAAAACCAGTTCACAAGTTCCGACGAGATAGAACACATTACCTGGCTAATAGATGATGAAACGACTATTAAGCAGTTGACGTCTATTTTTGAAGGGCAAGTGAAACACACTTATGTTGCCGACGGCCACCATCGATCAGCCGCTTCTGCAATTGTGGGACAAAGAATGAGAGATGAGCAAGCGAATCATACCGGAAATGAAGATTATAATTACTTTCTTTCTGTGCTCTTTCCTGCAGATCAGTTGATGATTATTGATTATAACAGAGTAATCAAAAATCTTCTACCAGACATTTCAACGGACGAGTTTTTGACCGCTTTATTGAGTAATTTTACAGTTATACCTGAGGATGGTCAAGTGCGCCCAAGTGTGCCTGGAGAATTTGGCTTGTATATTGACAAGCAATGGTATCGCCTTACTGCTGATCCGAGTATATGTTCATCCACAGATCCAGTTGCGTGCCTAGATATAAGTATTTTAAGCACCTACGTTATAGATCCACTTTTAGGTATCGCGGATCAACGCACCGATAATAGAATCGATTTTGTTGGAGGAATCCGAGGCCTTGATGAATTAGAGCGAAGAGTGGATAATGGAGAGATGAAATTAGCCTTTGCTATTCCATCGGTATCAATGGACCAATTGATCAATGTAGCAGATAGCGGGAATGTAATGCCTCCCAAATCTACTTGGTTTGAGCCAAAGTTGCGCAGCGGCCTATTTGTGCATAAGTTCAAA
This sequence comes from Chitinophagales bacterium, assembly GCA_016777395.1. GTDB lineage: Bacteria > Bacteroidota > Bacteroidia > Chitinophagales > UBA8649 > JAFMKE01. Next base: position 7,020 of record JADHRO010000017.1, read on the forward strand.
TAGAGAAGCAAAAAGGGTAAGTATCGTCCACTGGGTTTAAATGGGGAAGCTATTTTATTGCTTTTGTCTTTTGTTTATGGTTAATCCTTGTTGTTTAGAAGTGAAAATGCAGGTTGAAATATGTAATTTCGTAATTGAATATGCAAAGTAAACTGCACAACAATATTGAGTTTTTAAAAGGAGTAGGTCCAAAAAGAGCGGAGATCCTTCAGCAGGAACTAAATATTTTCACTTGGAGTGATTTGATTCACCACTTCCCTTTCCGCTATGTCGACAAATCAAAGTTTTACTCTATAGCTGAGATTAATGAAGGTACCCAGTATATCCAAATTAAAGGTAAGCTGACCGCTGTTCACCTGATTGGTGCTAATCGAAAGAAACGATTACATGGAACGTTTAAAGATGAAACAGGGACGATTGACCTAGTTTGGTTTGTTAAAACTGACTGGATTCAGAAGTCACTCAAAACAGGTGTAGAATATGTAGTTTACGGTAAACCTAAAAAATTTGGTCGCAACTACAATATCACACATCCTGAAATTAAGACAGCGGGAGAAATAGTAAAGCAAAATCACAGCTTAGAGCCGGTATATAATACCACTGAAAAAATGAAGAAATTCAACTTAGATAGTAAGGGGATTTTCAAATTACAAATGACCGTACTTGATCAGTTAAATCACACGGAGCTTATTGAGATCATTCCGCTCGCAGTTTTAGATGCGTATAAGCTTGTAAGTAGAAATAAAGCCTATCATGAGATACATTTCCCAAGCAACGAAGAAAATTTAAGCAAGGCTATTTTCAGAATTAAATTTGAAGAGCTTTTAATGATACAGCTTCGTTTACTCCGATCTAAAATCAATAGGAACATCCAAAATAAGGGGTATGTATTTGAAAAAATTGATAAAAAATTTGAAGAATTTTATCAAAACTGTTTGCCTTTTGAATTGACCGGCGCGCAAAAAAGAGTGCTTAAAGAGATAAGAAAAGATACCTTGAGCGGAAAGCAAATGAATCGTTTATTGCAAGGTGATGTAGGTAGCGGGAAGACCATTGTATCGCTCATGACGATGTTAATGGCTATTGATAATAATTTTCAAGCTTGTATTATGGCTCCAACCGAGATATTAGCCCAACAACACATGGCAGGGATAACAGAGTTGGTAAAAGCTACTGGTATACGCTGCGCAATACTAACGGGGTCGGTTAAGGGAAAAGTGCGAAAACAGTTGTTACTCGCTTTGGTTGAAGGTGAAATAGACATCTTAATAGGAACACATGCCTTAATTGAAGATAAAGTGATTTTTAAAAACTTGGGTATGGTTGTCATTGATGAACAACATCGATTTGGCGTTGCTCAACGAGCAAAATTGTGGAAGAAGAATGTTCAAGCTCCGCATAATTTAGTAATGACAGCTACACCTATTCCAAGAACCTTAGCGATGACGCTTTATGGAGATCTTGACATTTCTATCATTGACGAATTACCTCCAGGAAGAAAACCCATCCAAACCTCACACCGAAGAGAAAATAGTCGACTACAAGTATTTGGTTTTATTGGAAAGGAAATTGCAAAGGGAAGACAAGTCTACATGGTTTATCCTTTAATTGAGGAATCGGAAACACTGGACTATAATCATTTGATGGATGGTTATGAAAGTGTGAAACGACATTTTCCAGACTTACAAGTGAGCATTGTGCATGGTAAAATGAAACCTGCTGATAAGGAATATGAAATGCAGCGATTTGTGCAAGCCAAAACACAAATCATGGTTGCCACAACCGTTATTGAGGTTGGCGTAAATGTTCCAAATGCTAGTATGATGGTGATAGAAAGTGCCGAGCGATTTGGACTGAGTCAATTGCATCAGCTGAGGGGTCGAGTAGGACGAGGAGCAGAACAATCATATTGTATACTGATGACCGGTCTAAAGCTTTCAAATGAAAGTAAAGCAAGAATGCAAATCATGGTAGAAACGAATGATGGCTTTAGAATCGCAGAAGAAGATCTCCGTTTACGCGGTCCGGGAGATATAGAGGGAACTCAGCAAAGTGGAATAGCAGACTTACGTTTAGCTAGTTTATCAAAAGACAACAAGATATTGACGCTTGCTAGGGAAGTGGCCACTAAAATACTAAATAACGACCCTTTTCTAGACAAGCAAGAGAACGGATTTTTAAAGCAGCACCTGATTGCGCAACACCAACAAAAAGGCTGGGGAAAGATAGCCTAGCGCCTTCTTTTAAAGTTTTGCTTATTCTTATTGCGATTAGCAAAAAACTCTTGTCTCTTTCTGTTCTTTTCTTTCTCAAATTCCTTCTTTTCAGCTGCAGTCATAGGCTTATCCGTTTGAGGAAAAGGATTGTCGTCAACTATTTGAATCTTTTGTTTGATGAGTTTCTCTATATCCTTGATGTAACTATTTTCTTCAGCGTCGGTCATCGAAATAGATACCCCCTCTTCTCCAGCCCTTCCGCACCGTCCAATTCGATGAACATAAGTTTCTGGCTCATTAGGAATATCATAGTTGATGACATATCGAAGTTTATCGATGTCAATACCTCGAGCGGCAATATCAGTAGCAACCAAAACACGAACATTCCCCTCTTTAAAATCCTTTAGCGCTTTTTGACGTTGGTTTTGACTTCTATCCCCATGGATAGCAGCAGCACCTATCTTTTCTTTTTGAAGTTTGCGAACAATCCGATTTGCGCCATGCTTGGTTCTTGAAAACAACAGCACTTGTTCAATTTCTGCATTCTTCAGGATATGCAAGAGTAAATCCATTTTGCTGGACTTATTGGTGGTATATAAATGCTGCTGTATAGTTTCAGCAGTGGAGGAAACAGTATTTACAGAGACCTTCTCTGGTCGGTTTAGTATTTCACTAGAAAGTGTTACAATACTTTTGGGCATTGTTGCTGAAAAAAACAAGGATTGTCTTTCCTTAGGTAATCTGGCAAGTAATTTTTTGATATCATGGATAAATCCCATATCTAACATTCTATCGGCTTCATCAAGAACAAAGTATTTTACATCTGCTAAGGAGATGAATCCTTGATCCATTAAATCCAACAGACGTCCTGGAGTAGCCACAAGAATATCTACCCCTTTTTGCAAGGCATTGGTTTGAGTCCCTTGTTTAACACCACCAAAAATAACCGTATTCCCGATTGAAGTATATTTTGCATACGCCGTGATACTTTCTCCAATTTGAATAGCCAATTCTCGCGTTGGCGTAACGATTAGAGAAGATACTTTTCTTTTTTCAGATGGATGACCCTCATTGGCTAAATGCTGAATGATAGGTATGGCAAAAGCCGCTGTTTTTCCAGTGCCGGTTTGCGCAGTGCCCAGCACATCTTTTCCATCGAGCACTAAGGGAATTGCTTTCGCTTGGATAGAGGTGGGTGAGCTATAGTTTTCATCATCTAGTGCTTTAAGAATAGATGGAATTAATTTTAAATCTTCAAATGTCATATGGAATAGGTAGATAGTGGATAGATAGATTATCTGTCTTTCGATTAGTGTTGGTTTAAAGACCAACCAACTTACTTAGTAGTAAAGGTTACAAAGATAACCATTCCCTTGTAAGAATTAGAGAGTAGGCCAAAATGATTTGAGTTTAAGTGAAAATTAATACCCATGATTCATTTGGAGAATCTACTTGACAAGCAATTGAGAATCCCATTGATTTCTATATAAAGAGGTAATGGATAGAAACTATGACTAATGAATTAGGTACTTGGTGGTGCTTAAGTCTATTTTTAGTGGATTGGCCTTAGTCGATTAAAAAACAGGATTTCTTTCAGTTATCAGTAATGAGGATATGTATATCTTTGTAATTATAATTGAGTAAAAATGAAAATAGGAGTCATCAGAGAAACAAAAACACCGGCAGACACCAGAGTTTGTCTGCCACCACAACAATGTGCAGCAATCCTCGCCCAGCATCCTGCTATTCAAATCGTGGTGCAACAAAGTGAAAACCGATGTTTTACAGATGCAGAATATACAGAATTAGGTATCCCACTTCAGGAAGATATGAGTGATTGTGATATTTTACTTGGGGTAAAAGAGGTAAACAAGGACGCCTTAATAGAAGATAAGCAGTATTTCTTTTTTTCTCATACTATTAAGAAGCAGTCTTATAACAAATCACTTCTTCAAAAGGTCCTGCAGAAAAAGATTCAGTTGGTTGATTATGAAACCTTGACTAATAATAATGGATTGCGTGTGATAGCTTTCGGCCCCTGGGCAGGCGTTGTCGGTGCGCACAATGGAATTTTGACATGGGGAAAAAGAAAAGGACGCTTTGAGTTAAAACCGATGAAACAATGCTTTGATTTTGAAGAAGCAAAAAGCAACTATACTAACCTTGATTTAAAAGGACTTAAATTAGTTATTACCGGAACAGGTCGAGTGTCAAATGGGTCAGCTGAAGTTTTAGATTTGATGAATATTAAGAAGCTTTCTTCAGAAGCATTTTTAGCCTACCGAGGAGAAGATCCAGTATACTGTATGTTGACTACAAAAATGCTCTTTGCGAAAGGAGAAAACAATGACTTTGATGAAGGGTTTTTTAAAAACCCCAAAGGCTACCACAGCATGATGGCGCCATACTTAAGTAAAGCAAATTTGTTAATTAATGGAATCTATTGGGATAATAAAGCGCCAGTCTTGTTTACCAAAGAAACTATGAAGAATAAAGATTTTAGCATTGAGGTAATTGCTGATATCACTTGCGACATTGCGCCGGTATCTTCTATTCCATCCACACTCAGAGCATCAACAATTGAGGATCCGATTTTTGGATATGATCCAGCAAGTGAACAAGAAAGCTCACCATTTCAAGCCCACACTGTAGATATGATGACGGTTGATAATCTACCCAATGAACTGCCTCGAGATGCATCAACGGATTTTGGTAATCAGTTTGTTGAGCACGTGCTGCCTGAGTTGCTAGAGAATAAAATTGATATGATTCATCGAGCGAGTATTACAACAAAAGATGGAGTGCTCAACGAGCCTTATCTATATTTGAGTGATTACATCGCTGATTGATTCTAGTGGCATAGCCGCTTTATTAACTAGAAAACTAGAATTAAACCAATAGAAGCAACTATCTGAATCAAGAAGATTATCGTTCCAAACCCAACCGCGATTTTACCAGATTCCCAGAGGGTTTTAAAACTTACTTTAAGTCCTATCGCTGCCATACTGATAGTCAGAAATATTTTACCTATACTCTTTAAAATATCTAGTATTTCCGCAGGAATAATAAGTACGCTATTAACAATCGTAATTAATATAAAAACCCATAAGTAATAAGGTAACTTAAAGGAAATGGATTGTTTTTCACTACTTTCTTGGCTTCTATTTGCCATAAAACTGAAGAAGATTACAGCCGGTGTAAGCAAGGCTACTCTAGCTAATTTTACCGTTAAAGCAGAATCTCCAATTTCCTGTGATAGTCCGTATCCTGCTCCCGCAACGTTGCCGACTGATTGTAAAGTTGCTCCAATTATAAAGCCTACATTTCCGTCATCTTCAAATATTGCTTTTAAGGTAAAAGGCAGCAGGATCATTCCAACACTGCCTAATAGATTAACCACTGCAATAGCAATCCCCGCATCTTCTTTATTTTTGGAAATAACTGGGGCTAGGGCTGCAATTGCAGAAGACCCGCAAATAGCAGTTCCAAATCCAACTAACCAAGAGGTGCTATCCTCTCGATTCATCCGTTTTGCTATCAGCAAGGTAGCGACTAAACTAAAGATCACAATTATCAATACGAATAAAAACTTTTGCCAGCCCAGTATTGCTATACTCTGAAAGCTAATGCTAAAAGCAAGAAAAATTATGGCAAACTCTAACAGTGTGGCTGATGAAAAGGAAACACCTTTTTTAAATGCTTGTCCTAAAGGCCAAATGTTTCCAATGACTATGGCAAGGAGAAATGCAAGGATTACACCATTGATATAAGGCACTTTTGGAGCAAGGAAATGCGCTGCAACGCCGAGTGCAGCGGACAGTAATACACCCCAAAAATTCTCTTTTATAAAGCCCTTCATTATATCGTGATTATCCTATTGGCATCTTGCCGGTTTAAAATCTCACCCTTGAATTCCTGCAATGCACAACCTTTAATAATTAGATATTGCCCAACTGCGTACAAAGGCATTATAATTACTCTAGCCAATGACATGTTTTCTTCAAACATCAAGGTAAATCGACTTAGAGCAATTACGGTATCAGAAATCATGAAAGATAAAGCGCCAATCAGCACCCATTTATAACTTGCAGGATTCACTTTTCCATACCTTCCGATTGCAGCAATAACCATCAGCATAATTACAGCTGAATAAATAACTACAGGAATACTCATCTCCGTAAATCCGGGTAGGTTCTGTTTGAAAAGAAAGGAGATTAGTCCAAACCCAAACCCAGCAAATGGGATAACGAGGTAAGGTTTAGATTTAAGTATTGATCTAGCCTTGATATTTGTGCGCAAGAAAGCGGCGAGGTACATGAGATGGGCAATTAAAAAGGAACCCAAACCCAGCAAGAAATTAATATCTGTTTTAAAAATACCCGGCATTAAGAAATTATCTCCCCACCACGAAAAAAATAAGGCAGCCAAAATGATCTTATGACTTGCGCTGTCTGCCTTGGTTTCTCTGTAATACCAATAAATTAGAACGGGCATTAGGAAGGGCTTGAAAGCCCAAATCCCGTAGGGCGTTTGCTCCAGGCCTAATATCACTTCTCCCAAAACTTCTGCAATAAGTAAAAGGAAATAAATATATATCAGGTGCTTAGATTTCATTAGACTTGAAAATAATACCTATCAAATATACTAATTTCTAATCCTTCATCAGGGTCCTGATCAACAAAGGTATAAGCAGTAGATCTGCTATTACAGCAGAAAAAAGTGTTCCCGCAACCAATAAACCTATGAAAACTATTCCGGGTGTTTTGGAGAATAAGAGGATAAGAAATCCAAAGAATAAGACAATACTCGTTATGATTATTGCTTTTCCCGTTTCGATAAAGGTAGCCTGCAGAGATTCTTCCATAGTCTTGCCTGACATCCTTTCCAGTTTATATTTACTAAGAAAATGGATGGTATCATCTACAGCAATTCCGAAAGCGATAGTAAAAATAATAGCCGTTGGAGCATCTAATGCAATCTGAAAGAAGCCCATTAATGCAGCACCAAAAAGTAAAGGGAATATGTTAGGTATTAGAGATACGATAACCATTTTCCAGTCTCTAAACAGCAGGGCCATTATCAAACTAATTGCTGCGAAAGCTATGGCTAATCCGCCTATCAAACTTTCTCGGATGTACTCGTTGTTTTTATCAAAAATAACTCCGGTACCGGTTATTCTAGTGCTTAGAATTTTTGAGTTTACCTCTTGATTAACAAAATTCTGTATGTCTTTAGTTATTGCTGCAATTCTATTGGAACCAACATCTTTTACTTTTGCAGAAATTCGAGCTTTTGTATTGTTTTCATTAACCAAGACGCTCAACTGATTGCTCGGCACCTTATCTATGTATCGCTGCATTTGAAGGTAGTCTGACTTACTCTCCGGGAAGGTGTAGTATGCGCTTCTATCCGCATTAAAAGCTCTATTCATTGTTTTATAAATGGCTGTTATAGAACTTACCCCGTCTATCTCTTCTTTTTGTTGAATGTATCGTTCTATATTATTGATTTCTTGCAAGACTTCCCAATCATTTACCTTAAATGGATCATTTACTAGCACAGCTAATTCAAAAGGCCTGAAGCCTGCATATTCTGACTCAAAAAATCGGAAATCATTGGTCACCTTCAAGCCTTTGGGTAAGGTGTCATAGATTCGTAAGTCGGTGGTGATTAAGCTCATTCCAATCAAGCAAATGACAAAATAAACCAAGGCGCCAATCGATATTGCTTTTCCTTTATGCTTCGTGTAAGTATACAAGCGAAAGAGTTGTTTTTTCCATGCTGCATTGGCTTTCTGTCGGGCTGCAATTTGCTTTGGCGGAAAAATAGCTAAGAGGGAGGTTGTGAAGGTAATGACAACTAGAAAGGCTACAATAACCCCTAAAGCAGCAGTCATTCCAAAGGATTTAACAGGATAGATTCTCGATGTCATTAAGGTAAGAAACCCAATAGCCGTTGTTATTGACGTTAAAAAGGTAGCTAAACCAATTTCCTTTACTGATTTTATAATTGCCGCTTTTTTATCTCCTAAGCGTTCATATTCATCAATGTATTTATTACTTAAGTGAACCACATCGCTGACTCCAACAATAATCATGATGATCGGGAAAAGCGAGCTTAATAGGTCCAATTCAATTCCCAATAAGCCGATGATACCTACAAATATTACCAGACAAAATAGCATAGAAACAACGGCAATAAATACACCCAATCGCTTCTTTAGTATTATCCAAAACACTAGTGAAACCAGCATAGCTGAAATAAGAGTACTGAAGATGAACTCTTTTGTTTGTTGTTTTACAAGCTGAGTCTGGAGGTAGGCCCTACCTAATATATGGTAGTCGGTTGGGGGTAAATCTGATAGCGCGGCCAATACATTCTCCATTAGAGCAGATGATTGATCTGGATTCAAGGCATTATCAGTTTTTAGAATAACCACCGTGGATTTGGAATCTTTGGCAATCAGATTTCCTACAATTCTTTCATCCTTCATTACTCGAATACTATCACTTGCCATTCGAGAGGGATCATTTAGATTTAGGGCCGGAAAAGGTGGTGAAAAACCTCCGAATTGAAGTTTTACAAAGTATTTAAAATTGGTGATGGAATTAGTTTGACGAACATAGTCAAACTGCGCACTAGCCTTAGTGAAATTGTCAACTTGAGTTAATAATTTTGTGTTGAAAATGCTTGAAGTATCCGTAAACGCTATAAGAAGGAAGTTGTCATCATCTTCAAATTCTTCTCTAAACTCGTAGAAAAATGCAAGGTCTTCGTCTCCTTGGGGAAAGAAACGCTCTAAGTCAAAAACAAATTTTACTTGAGTGGCAAAAAAACCACTTAAAATGACCACTAGAATAGTCAGGCCAATAATAAATTTTCGAAGTTTATAGATCTTCATTGCTGGAGAATATGCAAGGTAAACACCTCAAGGCATCAAAAGTTTAGGATAGATTGGATAAGCTTTTTTAAATCAAAGGCTTAAACCCGGTGATTATTTTTTCTAAATCTGCTCCATATCGTTGCTTTCTATCCATACTCCTTGTCCAGCAAACTACTTCAAAAAACTTTTCTTCACTCTCGAATGCTGAGTGCCAATAATAGATGTTTTCATTTTCCATAACAC
>JADHRO010000018.1 GCA_016777395.1 Chitinophagales bacterium
GCATTAAGGGTTTGGCTATCACCTATGAAATTAGACCTGAAGCTACTTGGGATGATGGTACTCCAGTTACTGCTGCAGATTACGAGTTTGCTTTAAAAGTTGTAAAAAATCCAAAAGTAGATTGCGAGAGTCTCCGTCCTTACTTTGAGTTCATTTTCGATTTGGAAATAGATCCAAATAATCCAAAAAAATTCACGGTATTCACTCAAGACAAATACATTTTATCTGAATCAGTGAGTTCGGGTTATTTATACCCCAAGCATATTTATGATGCGGAGGGTTTAATGGATGATTACAGCGTATACGATTTAAGTAACCCAGCTAATTTTTCTGATTTATCCGGTGATTTGAATATCATCACGTTTGCAGAACAGTTTAACAGTGAGAAGTTTTCAAGAAATCCTGATTTCGTTGTAGGATGTGGACCATACCGATTAAAAGAGTGGACCACAGGACAACGGGTAGTCTTGGTGAAAAAAGAAAATTGGTGGGGTGAGCAATTTGTAGGTAAAGAAACTCGATTTGACAACTATCCTGATAAAATTGTTTATGAAATAATCGTTGATAACACGACTGCCGTTACCGCGATGAAAGACGAAAGCATTGATGTAATGGGCGGTATTCCTTCTAAGGATTATGTAGATCTCAAAGAAAATGAGGACTTTAAAGCCTTGTTTAATCTTCATGAGCCTATTGCACCTTCATACAGCTATATCGGTTTAAATAACAAGAGTCCAAAGTTGGAAGATAAAAGAGTTCGACAAGCCTTGTCAATGGCTCTGGATTATGAGACCATTAATAGAGTGATCAACTATAATCTAGCCGAACGTACAGTAGGTCCAGTTCACCCAAATAAAACTTATTACAACAAAGATATTGCCTTATATCCCTATGATTTGAATGCGTCTAAAGTGCTTTTAGACGAGTCGGGATGGTTAGATAAAGATGGGAATGGAGTAAGAGAAAAATTTATTGATGGCGAAACCATCGAATTAGATATAGAGTTTTTATTGGTTGCTGGAAGTGAATCTGCTGAGAACATTGCATTAATGTTGAAAAACAATATGGCCAAGGTGGGCGTAAATATTGAGATTGTACAAAAAGAATGGACTGTATTCCTAGAGCAAGTAAAATCACATGATTTTGAAATGAATACAATGGGTTGGGTAATGGGCCCGGATTTATCAGACTTTAAACAAATATGGCATACGGATTCATATAATGGAGGAAGCAACTATATTGGTTTTGGAAATACCTATACAGATGATTTAATTGACAAGATTAGATACGAATTGGATGAGGAAAAGAGAAACGCTATGTATCTTGAGTTTCAAGAAATCCTGCATGAGGAAGCCCCTTACATCTTCATGTTTACAGGGAAAAATAAGATGGCATTTCATGGAAGATTTGATAACGCTGATGGATACCTGCTGCGTCCAGGTCATTTTGAAAATGAATTTAAGTTAAACCCTAATTTTGGCGCTGCTGCAGCTCAATAATTTTAGTATACTATGTTTAAATACATTCTAACCCGGATATTATATTTTATTCCGACGCTTCTAATCATTACCCTGTTAACCTTTTTGCTTAGCCAGGCTGCCCCAGGGGACCCTGTCGAAACAAGACTTCAAGGTGGTCAAGGCGCTCAAGGTGGTGGAATGTCAGAGAAACAAGCTGGAGAGCAAGCTTATATAGATATGAGCAAAAAACTCGGCTTGGATTTACCGCCTTTTTATTTTTCCTTGGGTTCGATAGCAGAACCTAAAGACCTCTACAAGATATTTCGAAAAAAGGAAAGAGAAAATCTTGCTAGACTCATCAATGAATATGGGAACTGGGATAGAATAGAGCCATATTACGAATCCATCAAAGCATTTGAAGTTTCGCTTTATGATATTGAGCGAGATACCAATAGCTATTCTGACTTAAAGATTCTGAAGGAAGGAATCAACAATTTACTTAATACTTACGAAGAGGGTAAGGTTTCAAATACTTTATCTAATATGGAGCAAGCTATGAACACCGTGAGTAAGCTAAGAATAGATAGTAACACTATTATTGAAAAGAATTATTTCGAAAGTTCTATTCCCGCATTCACTGCCATGAGAGATAATTACTTGGCCATTAAAGCTAACCCATCCGTTTGGAAAACTAATATACCTAGTATTAAATGGATTGGAACAGGCAATCAATATCATGTTTGGTTGTTTGGTAATAAACCTTGGTTCTCAAAATCTAAAGATCCAAGTCTAAAAGGTGGTTTTATTCGGGGAGATTTTGGGGAATCCTACCTAGATGGAAGACCCGTATCCTCCATTATTAAAGATGCTTTACCGATCACCATGAGTCTAAACATTATTTCGGTGTTAATCGCTTATTCACTTTCGGTTTGGCTAGGTGTATTTTTGTCCAAAAGAAAAGATTCAAAATTAGATAGAGTAGTATCCATTGTGCTTTTCATTTTATATTCTCTTCCCGTTTTCTGGGTAGCAACAATATTCATTGTTTACTTGACTACCAATGAGTATGGCATGGATTGGTTTCCAACCTATGGTCTTTTCTCTAACGACCTTTCAGATGATGCTACTTTCTGGGAAGTAGCCAAAGATGGCGGTGCACACGTCATTTTACCTATATTGGCGATGACATATGGCTCCTTCACCTACATTACTAGACAAATGAGAGGCAGTATGCTTGCTGTACTAAAACAAGATTACATTAGAACAGCAGTTGCTAAAGGTTTACCAGACAATAAGGTAACTTGGAAGCATGCATTTAGAAATTCCTTGATACCGGTCATTACAATGTTTGCGAGTTTGTTTCCAGTAATGATTAGTGGATCAGTTGTTATTGAGGTGATTTTCTCCATCCCAGGAATGGGTAGGGTTGGTTACGAAGCCGTACTGGCAAGAAACTACCCAGTTTTATTTACAGTGTTAATCTTCTCTGCGGTATTGACCATGATTGGAATACTTATAGCAGATATTTTATATTCGGTGGCTGACCCACGAATTTCATTTACTAAAAAGAAGTAAAGGTATATGAGTGCTAACAATAAAAATATTGAAAAATCTACTGAAACAGCTGCTCAAGTTGAACCAGTTCATAAGGCTGCTGAAGATCAAAGCTATAGCGCAATTGTAAAGCGCCAGTTTAGAAAAAACAAGCCAGCAGTTTGGTCTTTACGGTTTATTATTTTGATAGTTATCATTGGTCTATCTGCAGATTTTTTAGCCAATGAAAAACCTTTGATGTGTAAATATGAGGGAAGCACCTATTTTCCGGTTTTTAGAGAATATATAGTTGATTTAGGAGGCTCTTGGCCGAAAGAATTAAGTAGTATTGTAGATTGGAAAACTGCAGAATATGATTATGCCATTTGGGCACCTATCCCCTACGGGCAAAGTGAAACAGATTTTGCAAATGCCAATTATGCGAGTCCTCTGGATGATCAGAATGTCAAAAGCAGGCGTTGGTGGCATTGGCTGGGAACAGATGAAATAGGCCGAGATGTGATGTCAGGCATGATTCATGGTACACGAATAGCCATGATGGTAGGTGTAGTCTCTATGTCAATCGCATCAATTATAGGTATTTTCATGGGAGCCATGGCAGGTTACTTTGGAGATGAAAAGCTGAAGACCTCATGGGTAAACATTTTGTTGTTTTTTGTCAGTTTACCTTTTGCCTTCTTTTACGGCTTTCAAATCAGGAGTTACAGCATTGGTGAAGCATTTGCAAACAGTCTTTTTAGCGCGCTATTTCAAATTTTTGTAGGTATTATTATTTTTACCGTTTTCATTTTTGTTGGTCAGCTAATCGCCAAGGGTTTAAACAAAGCTCTTAAACTAAAAGCGAATACCAATGTACCAATCGATATCATTGTTTCTCGTTCCATTGAAATTTTAATCTCTGTACCTCGACTTTTATTAATTATGTCGATAGTTGCCATCGCGAAACCTTCTATTATGTTGGTGATGGTTATTATAGGAGCAACCTCTTGGACAGGAATTGCTCGATTTACTCGAGGCGAATTACTGCGTGTAAGAAACTTAGAATACATAGAAGCAGCGCAAAGTTTAGGATATAGCGAATGGAGAACCATTTTTAGACATGCTATACCTAATTCATTAGCTCCGGTATTGATAGCTATTGCTTTTGGTGTAGCAGGAGCCATTTTAACTGAATCCTTCCTCTCTTTCTTAGGAATAGGCGTGGAAGCTGAAGTAGCTACATGGGGTAAGTTGTTGTCTTTAGCACGTAAGAATTTTAGTGCTTGGTGGTTAGCTCTAGCTCCAGGATTTGCCATTTTTATTACTGTTACTATTTACAATTTAATGGGTGAAGGATTAACAGATGCCTTGGATCCACGCCTAAAGCAGTAAACTACTAAAACAAATTTGCTGGGCAAACGTTAAAACCGTAAGTAATCTTTGTGCTAATAATTTGTATGTCAGGTAAACCAGTTTATCATATCGCATTAAGTCTAATTCTTCTCGTTTTGTTTGGCGGTATAAATGCCCAAAAAACACAAGTTTCTAATGGGGTGAAGCTGAACAGTAAAGTATCTAATTTTAGAGTTCTTGGTAAAGTAGGTAACAAGTTTGTAGTGGAAAGGTATGGCAACAATACGCATATTCTTGATGTATACAACACAGGCCTAAAAAATCAAATGAGCCGACAAATCATCTTGAATAAAAATGAGTTTATTGAGACCATCTGGCTGCAGGCAAATTCAGGCTGGATTATTCGGGTAAAAAATGACAAGACCACCAATTATTTGATTGCCTCTAAGCTGGACGAGCGTATCTCCATATCTCAAAAGCCAGTTGTTTTAGATTCCATTGTGGAGCGAAAGGATTTATTACAATCCAATTTAAGAACCAAATTATCACTTAACGAAAGTACCATACTTATCTATGCGCCCATCTTTTCACAAGGTGAAGTAGACTATTTCTATACACGGGTTTACGATATCAATATGCAATTGATATCAGAAAAAATGATTAAAGAGCCTAGTTTGTTAGATTATGATTTTGAGGAAGTTATTGTTCTTAATGATGGAAGTTATCTATTTGTCACCAAACAAGACGGGGGAGAAGATCCAGCAGTCTACTATTTCAATTATGTTAAAAAGGATGGCACCATAAGTAAATTCCAATTTGCCCCAGTAAAAAATGTATTTAAAAAATTAGAATTTCAAGTAGACAACCTTAACCATGCCCTCTTCATTTCAGGATTTTTCAGTGCGAGAAATGAAAACAAAAGGAACAAGAATGGCGCTAGTGAATTCTTTACTTCAAAACTTGACCTTGACAATTTCCAAACCCAATACACCGAAATTGTCCCTTTTACAGATGAGTTTTATCTTAAGTTAACCAGTAAAAATAGTGAGCGCACGCCCCCGCAATTATTTACATTCTATATTCATAGCTTAATCCCCCAAATAGACGGAGGAGCCCTTGTCTTTACCGAGTCGTATTTCAAAACAGAAGAATCCAATGTGAATGACACCTACTTTTCTCTTGGTGGTGTATCTAATTATAATTATTCGACTATTTATAATTTTAACGATATTGTGGTGTATCATTTGGATAGCACGGGACATTGCAAACGACAAGAAATTATAAGAAAAAAACAAATTTCCCGAAATGATGGAGGAAGCTTCTCTTCATTTTATGTTTTTAACAGTCAAAATCAACTTCAAATGATGTTCTTAGATGAGATCGATAGATATACCCACTTGAGTGCTGCATCCGTGATAGATGAATCGGAGACAGAATCAAAATCGATCTTAAATATTGGGAATAAAAATGTATTTCCTATTATGAAAATGAGTAAACAAACTGCCCCAAATGAATTACTAATCCCTAGCTATAATAGAAACAAAATGCAGTTAATAAAAATGACATTTTAGGCATGTTAGCTATTTTCTCAAAAAAACATTTTAATCTTGGAGTAATTCTCATTGGATTGGCGACAATCATACTGCATATTTTTTCTTTTAAAACAGCCACAGATACAAGCTTATGGATAACAAGTGGCCCATTGGCACTTAAACTATACAACTTACTTGGTGATCAATTCTTTAGTAATACAATTACTGGTTTTGCTTTTTCAATGATTCTTATCACTTTTCAACTCGTTTTAGTCTATCGAATTATAGCTAAGAGTAAGAAACTGGAGAAGTACAATCTACAAGTCACTTGGATTTATGCGTGGTTAATACATTTATTTCCAGAATGGAGCTCCTTGTCACCCGTATTGCTTGCCACGAGTCTATTGTTGTTTGTCCTATATAGAATTTATACGCTGGTTGATTTTCAAAAAAATAATTTTCTTTTCAATGCTAGCACGCTGATGGGGCTCGCCTTTCTATTCTGGTACCCCACCATTCTGATTATTCCCTTCCTGATTATTTTACTTTTTCAGTACAATGCAATCAGTCTAAAAAGAGTAAGCATCCTATTGCTATCATTTAGTATTCCAGTAATTTGGTATAATGTCTATATTTTAAATTCGCATGGGGCAACGGAGTCGCTCTTTGATTTCAATTTATTTCATATTCACGAGCTTGATGAGCATATACTCAGCAATACTCAATGGGCTCCGCTATCAATTCTTTTAGTTTATGTTACTCTTGGACTCTTAAATGCATGGTCACTTTCAAACAAAACATCTAAAAATTCACGCTTGTTTGTTAACTCTTTATTGGTACTAAGCGTCTTTTTAGGTTTAGGGTTTGCCCTATCCAAAAATGCATTGATCTATTCATTTCCAATGACATTGTTCCCAGCTTCATTTTTCGTTATCCTGTTTCTTAACAACTTTAAACGAAGTAAGCATTCAGAATTAGCGCATATTATTTTACTTTTGGCCATATTGTTTAACTTTGTTTACGAAATCATATCCAAATGAAAACTAGCACCTGTCCAAGCAATTCTAAGCTACTCAAATTATTGCCCCTAGCTGCAGTCCTTTTTGTTGCAAAAATTGTTGTTGCTCAGGATTTAAACCCCATTACTTGGCAAGTTGATTGCACTAAAAAGGAGGGTGTTCAGCAGCTTGAATTTACTGCTTCTATAAAAGAAGGCTGGTATTTGTATAGTCAAGAAATAGATGAAGGTGGACCCATCCCCACTAGTTTTAAACTTTCTTATGACGGAGAGAATTTCGAGTTTATAAACCCCATAGAAAATAGTAAGTATAAAATTATCAGTACGGATGAGATGTTTTTAATGGAGTTGATAAAATATAAAAATGAAGTTCGCTATACCTACCCCTTAGACAAAGTAATAAACAATGGAACGATTCAGGCAAGCGTGGAGTTCATGTGTTGTGATGACACCCAATGCCTAGCACCTAAAACAGTTGAATTAACACTTAATTTAAAATAAATCACTTTATGAAAACTTATTTATTATCCTTAATTACGCTCAGTACAATATTGTTATTTTCATGCCAATCAGCATCTTCTGAAATTTCAGTAGCCGAAGTTGTTGAGAGTGCAGAGGTTTTGGAAAAAGAACCGATAATTCAAGTGCTTGAACCCGTAAAATGGGTCTATACCGCAGAGAAATTAGAAGAAAATCAATACAAGATTACATTTAATGCAACCATTGAAGATGGATGGTATGTTTATTCCTCTTCTGTAGATGAAGATGGACCTATCCCGACAAGCATTTATTTTGATGAGAATGAATCGCTTGGTGCCTTGAGTGATATTGAAGAAAGTGGTGAAGAGACCAAAGATGGATATGATGAAATGTTTGACATGGACATCAAAAAATTTGGACATGCTGCTAGTTTTAGTCAGGTTATCAATATTAATGGAGCTGCAACAATAACTGGATATTTGGAGTTCATGACATGTGATTCAATGCAATGCTTGTTCCCTGACCCAATTGAGTTTACTGTAAATGCCAATTAAAAGCCATTCCATGAAGCAATTTCTATTTCTTCTTGCTTTCATGCTCTTAGCTTTCATCCCTCCGGTTGAAGCTGCGCATGATATAAATTACGATTGTCATCCTTATTATGAAGCTGATGGCAACTTTGATAAAACTGTTTTTCTAGAAGCTCTAGTTCTGGATATTGAGACATCTGGAGAGGAAAATACTGGCGGTCAAGATAGCATCTGGATCGTTTTCTTGTTAGGCGTTGGTGGCGGTTTAATAGCCCTATTGACACCGTGCGTATTTCCAATGATACCCTTAACGGTAAGTTACTTTACTAAAGGTTCTGGAGATAAAAAACAGGGTATGTTTCATGCTATTCTTTATGGCTTTTTTATATTCTTGATATACACTTTAGTCAGTGCACCTTTTCATTTATTGAATTTAGCCCCGGATATACTAAGTGAGATAGCTACCAATATTTGGCTTAATCTTTCATTTTTTATCATTTTTGTTGTCTTTGCATTTTCCTTTTTCGGCTTTTATGAGATTCAATTACCTAATGGGTTAGCTAATAAGGTTAGCAGTGCTGAAAGCGCAGGAGGAATAATCGGTGTATTCTTTATGGCATTGACCCTCGTAATCGTTTCTTTCTCTTGCACAGGTCCTTTAGTCGGGTCTTTACTGGCAGGGACACTTACTCAAGGATCATGGTATTTGACAGCTGGAATGGCAGGATTTGGGGTAGCCTTAGGCTTGCCATTTGCTTTGTTTGCCTTA
The DNA here is from genome assembly GCA_016777395.1 of Chitinophagales bacterium. Lineage (GTDB taxonomy): Bacteria > Bacteroidota > Bacteroidia > Chitinophagales > UBA8649 > JAFMKE01. Next base: position 8,676 of record JADHRO010000018.1, read on the forward strand.
TTTCCGGGAATTATGAGTTCATTGCCAAAGTCCGGTGGCTGGTTAAACACTGTAAAAGTAATTTTAGGCTTTTTAGAATTAGCGCTCGCGCTTAAGTTTTTATCAAATGCAGACCTTGTTGATCCAAGTACGGTTTTGATAAAAAGAGAAATATTTTTTACAGTTTGGATTATTATTGCTTTCCTAACCGCATCTTACCTTTTTGGTTGGTATTCATTCAAGAAGGGAATGAAAGAAAAAATAGGGAAAGGACGTATTGCTTTTGGGCTTTTCTTCGTGCTTATAGGTGCTGTATTGATTCCAAGTTTATTAGGAAGAGATATTCCTATGGTGCGTAACGTAATTGCAGGATTTCCACCACCTATGCAATATTCTATTTTTGCTCACTCCTCTACCACGACCAACAATGTAAGTGAGAAAGATTTAGCAACTTATAATTTTTCAGACGAGTGTCCGCATGACTTACCGTGCTTTCATGACTTTTTTGAAGCAAAGTGCTATGCAGAACAAACCAACAAACCCTTATTCTTAGATTTTACAGGCTATGCTTGTGTAAATTGCAGGAAAATGGAAGAAAATGTTTGGATTGATCCAGAGATATTAAGTATTCTAGCTAATGACGTCGTATTGGTTTCAATGTATGTAGATGATAAAACTCCATTACCAGCAGAACAATTGTTGACAATAAAAAATGGTGGATATGAAAAGAAATTGAGAACAGAAGGAAATAAATGGTCTTATTTTCAAGCGATAAACTTCACCTTCGTTTCTCAACCTTTATATGTCATTTTAAGTCCCGACGGATCTACAGTTTTAATGGACCCCATCGGTTACACCCCAGATTTAGAAGAATACAAAGGCCTGATTAAAGAAGCATTAGCTAAGTGAAAATAAAGATTGACGCACCTATGATTTTGTGCTTATATTGACACTCCTCCAAGCAATGAAAATAAACATTTTAGTTTTGTCAAAGAGTAAACTAAGCCAAAGTAAATGAGAAAGTAGCTCCCCCATTTTCATTATTTTCAATCCAAATCTTTCCATTATGCCTATCTATAATTTTCTTGCATATAGATAAGCCAAGACCTTGGCCAGGAAAATCCTGATAGCGATGTACTCGCTTAAACATATTGAAAATACTTTCTTTAAACTCATCAGGAACACCAATGCCATTATCCTTAATGTAATAGACTAATCGATCATTTATTTTAGTAGACCCCACCTCAATTAAGGTATCATTTGAATCATTAAACTTAATTGCATTAGATATCAAATTCTGAAAAAGTTGTCTTATTTGCGAGGCATCCCCCTGAATTGAATTTAAATTGCCTAAGTTAAATTGCACATTTTTTTCAACAATCAAAACTTGTAAATCTGATATAATTGATTGGACAATCTCATCTAAATCTATCGTTTGGTTTTGCAAATTACTATCCACTTTAGAATAATCTAAAACTCCCTGAACCAAATTCTGCATTCGGATATTATGACTAGTCAATTGAGTTAACAATTGATCCAGTGAACTATTTTGTTGTCCTTCCAATTCAATCTGAATCAATTCTGAGATTGCATTTATACTTCTTAAAGGTTCCTTTAAATCATGCGAAAGAATGTATGCGAATCGCTCAAGCTCTGAATTTTTTGCAATAAAATCTTCCATTTGCTCATTTTGAACAGATAGTTGTTTGACCTTTTCATCTAAAGCCAACTTTAATTTCTGAGGACCGGTAATATCACGCGCAAGAACATTTACTTCACGTTCGTTGAGCTTAGAAATAAATGCTGAATAATATGCACTAGAACCATCTTTAAACTCGTGTCGAAAATCGTAGGGTTTTAAATCTCCGGTTTGAATACATTCCTTGATTAGCTTTAGGAGGTTTTTAGCATTTTCTGGACTTAAACGTTCAAAAATACTTTTTCCAACTATTGATTCGTCACCACTTACTTTAAAATTTACCCCTTCAAAAACTTGCCTATAAAAACCTTCGTCATCTATTACCATCAATAAATCCGGAATAGCCTCGAGAATAGCACTTATTGTCTGTTTGGATTTATCTATGCGATCTAATGCTAGTTTATATTGAGTAATATCTGATGCAACAATAAGAATTTGATCAGCTTCACCTTCATTATTTTTTTTAAATATTTTTGAACGAAGCAACATCCAGACTTCCTCACCATCTTTATCTTTCAGAATAGCCTCCGTTATGAATTCATCTTTACCTGAAAGTTGTTTCAATTGATTGCTTGAATCTTTGAGATATTTTATCCATCCGGATTTTTTTTGAGCCTTTGAATTTTTAATCCAATCTTCAGAATCATAAGCTAAAAATGATTTACCCTGTAAATTATGGAAGATGATCTTCAATGTTTGTGCATCGAAGACAGTGATAGCATTTGGCAATAACTGAGTAACATCGGTAATAAAGTTTTCCTGGGATTTAAGTCTTTCTTCGATTTTCTTTTTAGCAGTTATATCTTGGATTGTACCATAAGAAAAATTTATACCATTGTTAGTGTTTTGATGAAGGGGAACAGATTTTGCGCGTAACCATCTCCAACCTTTATTCTTGGATTGGAATCGATATTCTACCTCCACAAACTTACCTAAACCTTGAGAATTCCTAAAGGCAATACTTGCTTCAGTCAACTGATCAACACTTTCTGGGTCAATTTTACTAATTAGAAACTCAACTACATTTTTATCACCTAGATCCTTTAAATCGTAGCCATAAGATTGAAGTATATCCGTATTCTGATAAACGTATTCTTTCTTTTGAACATCTAGGATATAATGTATATCTGGATTTATTGACAAGATTTGACTCAGGGTCTCGTAATTACTTGAATCACTTAACGGAACTAAATCATTGGACTCGGCTGAAATGAAAATACCTAAAATATATGTTTGCTTATCTATCTCTACTAGAGAGGTATTAATAGCTCCAAAAATGCCCTGACCTTCTTTATTTTTAAAAGTGCGCTTAATCGTATAACTATCAATTTTATGATTAACAAGTTTTTCTAAATTTTTATAATCGTAGCTCAAATCTCCCAGCCTAGAAAATTCAAGAAAAGACTTTCCCAATAAATCTTCTTTATTCTGTCCTAAAATTTTGATTGCTTGTTTATTTAGATCTATCAGAGTAAAATCTAAAGTACTAAGCCCCATCGGCAAAGAACTGCTGTGGAATATTTGGTTGAGCTTAGAATTATAGCTAGAGTTTTGATGCATTTCTTTTGATTATCCCTTCTCCAAGTAAATATACAGCTAAAAAAGTAGATCTTTTTAAAAAATTTATTTTGATAATAAGGTAAAAAACGTACTTTTAAAGAGCTACTTTTTCAAGGCATATTTTTTATATTCAACTTATAATTATTTTGAAGATTCAAATAAATGAACAAGAACAATTTTCTAAATTCAAATGATACTTTGTTTGTTTCCAGTTGGATAGACTCCATAAACAGAATCTCAAAAGAAGTAAACATTCAAGCAATTCTAGACTTCGTTTTAGAGCAAGAAAAGCAAGGGAAAATAACATGTCCGCCCAATCAAAAGATATTTAGTGCCTTCCTCAGCTGCCCATTGGATTCCTTAAAAATTGTACTCATTGGTCAAGACCCGTATCACCATCCGGGACAAGCCAATGGGCTTAGTTTTTCGGTCCCCCTAGGTGTTAAAATTCCTCCTTCACTTCGGAATATATTTAAAGAAATCAGAAGCGATATTGGTCCTTTACGCGCAGAGCATGGTGATTTATCTTCCTGGGCATCGCAAGGTGTGTTGCTACTCAACTCCTTGTTAACTGTAAATGCCTATGAACCTGCCTCACACAAAGAAGCGGGTTGGGAAGCTTTTACCGATGCAGTTATTGCAGACATCTCATTGCATCAAAAAAATATTGTTTTCCTGTTGTGGGGTAAATTTGCTTGTTCGAAAGCAAAACTCATTGATGATCAAAAACACCTTATTTTGCAAGCTATGCATCCGTCACCATTTTCCGCCTATCGCGGTTTTTTTGGTTGTAAGCATTTCTCTAAAGCCAATACTTATTTAAAAAGGTGTAATAAAGAAGCTATAGATTGGTCCATCCAATCTCAATCGCATTTAGATTTCCCTGATTATCGGGATATACAATGATCTTCTCCTTACCCGGTATTAAGTCCACGACAGATACATAGGTGCTTGAAAGGGGGAAATCGGGATGAAGATTACCAATTTCATCTATCAGGTAGGTATGCTCATTTGTTTTAAGCAAAAACCACAATTTAGTTTTATAGGTAAAACTTTCCATTTCTTGAATGCTATCCTCTGTTGAGTAAGAACAGTAATTTTGCCATTGAGATAGCTGAAATTTAAAGGTATTATTTAATGTGAATGCAAAGGCCTGCTTGGCTTGCAGTAATGAATTTGCAGGCCAAAAAATCCTGTAGGAACTATCTAAAACTACATTTTCGGTCATTGTCCCATTTGCATCCACCTCAATACTTATGCCATAATCTCCGCCAATAAATTGTCCATCTTCAAAATGAAAATAGTTCATTTCATTTTTAGTGGCTAGTGGCTCAAAACGATTTTCAGCTTTACGATTAAGCGCGTAAAAATCACCATCTGTATTATTAAAATAAATATAGTCTTTACCATTATGCAAAACGTGCTGAATAGGTTTTTTAACTTGCCCTATATTTTTTTTAGGGTTCCATCCCGTTAATGGAGCACCGGCTTTATCATAGCCGTAAATATTACCGTTATCACAAGCTATCAAATATCTATATTTACCCGATTGGTCATAATTGATTAAGCACATCTCATTGCTTGCTTTACTTGGTAAATCAATTGGAAATCCATCCACTAAATCTCCATTTCTATCGACTACATAAATTTTTGCAAGGGTATTAAACACATATTGTAGTTTCTTATTTTTATAATAATCCAATTGGTGAATTTTACTTTGTATTTTCCCTTGAAGACGGATTTTCCATTGCACCTCACCTGATGAATTCAATAAATAAAGTTGGTTAGCGTCATCTTGAATAAGCAGTTCAAACTTTCCATTATTATGATTTATCACCGTTTGGGGATAGCAAGTGGCTGTCGTATCCAAATTTGTCGTCCATAAACGCTTAGATTCAGTTTGTTGAGGCATTTGAAAACCTAATTTACCATTGCAAAAGGTGAGATTACCAATATTAACATATTGAACGCTTATCTGCTCAAACAAACTTTGCCAAGTGTTGGGAGTAGATACTTTGCTCAAGTAAGCATGCAAGAGGCTAAAATTCAAATAGAAATCCAAATTGGTTTTACTGGCCGATGCAGCCTTAAAATTCATATAGTAATCATTGGTTCTCAGGGTCTCTCCCTCATTATGGGCAAAAAGGAATTGTTCAACAACAGCAAAATCAGAACTCATCACCAAAAGATCATTGACCTTTACAAAGAAGACTTCCTCTGAAAAATAAGCGGTTGTAAAGAACAATTTATTAAGTATCTCTCCTAATTTTGAGGAATAAATTTGCATTCCACTCGCCACTGCTGCAGGAGTAATACTCGCATCCAATTCATTGAGAACATCCAAGTATTCCAAATCTCGTAAAGCCAAAACAGCGCCTTGTCTATTGGTCAGCTCTTCATTGTATGATTCCAAAGTAAAGAGAACAAGACTCTCATCTACTAGAGTATGCAGGCGCTTTAAATCAAAATCAGCATTGAAAAACTCTCCGTTATTGGCTATCCCTATACCTTGATAGAAAGCTGTATTTGAAGGTAAGAGCTCAGTGCACCTCATAGAGGCAGATTGAAATGACTTTAAGGTATCGACTAAAGTTCCTTGTCCACGATTGACAAATCCGCTGATATTGACCAACTCTGGGAAAAAATCTAATTGAAATACAGCATTTGAAGAAATGCGGCTAAACTGTGTCATCAGTGATGCAGAAGCAGGATTCAACAAATAACTAGTCAAAAAATTTAACTGTGTGGGATTACAGTACAAACGAAGGTCCTCCTCCCCTCCTAATTCTTGAGCAAGCGTATCCCATGGGTTCTGTTGTTCAGCTAAAGCTATTAATCCATCTTCAACAAAACTTGCTTGGTGACTATACAGTAACACTTGATTGGAAAGCGCAAATGAAGCTATAGGCAGCAAGCCTGTCGGGTCATTGTTAATTGTCACAACATCCTGCTGTTTGAAACTATTGGTGGTATACTCAATATTGGATTGGTCAAAAGCGCTTAGAATATCTTTTATCTGTAGATTTTGATCAATACGAGAAGCTACATATATCCCCAACTGACTATTTCCTGCATTACCATAGGCTACGAGAGACTTGGCGTAAATATTTGCTAATTGATTTTGTTGAAAAAATAAATTAAGGGCATTAAGTTCATTCAGGTTGAGTTGAGTACCGATTAACCAATCTTGTAATTCAAAGGTTTCAAAGTAGGAAAAAGTGTCCACTTTATCGAATACCTCATTCCAATTTTCGCTTTCCAAGGCTATGGGGAACTGCTTTGGAATTGCTTGAAACAGCGATTTGCTTGCACTTTGCTGGTGATCGACCTTAAAATAAAAATAGGATACAACTCCTAAAGCTAGTAGAATGGCTATTAAAGCAAAGACTTTTCTCACGAGAACAAAGATTTACAACAAAATTAAATTTTGAAAAAGAAAGTAACGAACTTTGAGACTTAAGCTTATAAACTTCAAGTTGTGAACAAATCAAAATTTAGTATAGCTGCATTGGTGATGGCAATAGCAGTAGCAGTGGGTGCCTTTGGCGCGCATGGATTAAAACCTTATCTAAATGATTATGGTTTATCTATTTTCAAAACAGCCAACTTATACCATTTTATTCATGGGATTGGTATGTTTATCGTATTGATATTGGCAGATAAAATAAGTGTGAAACTAAGCCTTTGGAGTTTTTACAGCTTTATATTAGGAATCGTATTGTTTAGTGGTTCTTTGTACATCTTGGCTTTACGTTCAGCATTTCCCGATATTCCGCTATGGCTAGGAGCAATTACCCCATTGGGCGGTTTAGCTTTCATTTTGGGCTGGCTAGGAATTGCTTGGAATTTTTTTTCAAAAAAAGAGAATTAGCTATTGTATGAAATAAAAAAGCGACTATCTTTGCAGTCCTCAAATAAGTAATTATTAAGGGCAATATTTTGGTCTGGTAGTTCAGTTGGTTAGAATACCTGCCTGTCACGCAGGGGGTCGCGAGTTCGAGTCTCGTCCAGACCGCACAAAGAGAGTTGAAAGACTCTCTTTTTTTATGCGTCTAATGCGGATTCGCAATAAAACCGACATTATGAAACATAAACTACTATTTTATTTTTTGATAGTTTCTTCATCTGTCTTACTCCCTAATCGCGGGAGCGCCAATATTATTTAATTGTACTTCGAAAGGAGAGATAGCAATTCCTATGCTTTTAAGCATTGAATTCATCTGCTTTAAAAGTGTCTGAGCATTCGCTAAAGATTTTAATTGAGCAGTTGTAGCTCCATATGTAGAGCCGTTTGAACTCGCCCCCCAAATGTAGGTCCAGATGCTTGGATATTCATTTTTTTCGCCTACTTCTTCTCGTATTTCGCTCCCCATGAGATTGAGTTCTAAAACATTCATTT
>JADHRO010000019.1 GCA_016777395.1 Chitinophagales bacterium
AAATCCCCTTCCTTCTGATTTCTAACCTTAGTCAGATACCTTACAGATGGTAAAACATGAATCTCTTCAATTACACCAAATGATCTTGGATCAGCCCATACCTTAGATACCGCTGTCTGCGCATTGTTGGTGTCTCCAAAAGTAATTGCATTAGTTGGACAAGCCGATTGACATGCCGTGACCACATCACTATCTTTCAATCCTCTATCTGCTTTCTTCGCTTCCAATTTACCTAACTGAATTCGTTGCACACAAAAACTACATTTCTCAATAACTCCTCTACTACGAACAGTAACATCTGGATTAAGAACCAATTTAGCCATTGGACTGTGCAATCCTAAACCTGCTTCTTTGTCTCCAAAAGCATATTCCGTTTGAACAGCGTCGAAGTCATTATCTAAAATAAATCCTTCGTTGCTTGAGAAACTATCTGCACCTTGGTAATCAAACCAGTTGAATCTTCTTACTTTATAAGGGCAGTTATTTGCGCAGTATCTTGTTCCAATACATCGATTATAGGTCATTTGATTTAATCCTTCCGAACTGTGATTTGTGGCAGCTACAGGGCAAACATTCTCACATGGGGCATTATCACAATGCTGACACATCATTGGCTGGAAAATTACTTGTGGATTATCTTCATCCCCTGTATGATACTTATCAATTCTCAACCAATTCATATCGTGGGCTCGTCGCACTTCATTGCGTCCAACAATTGGAACATTATTTTCAACATTACAAGCGACAACACATGCACCACATCCAATACAAGAATTTAAATCGATTCCCATACCCCAGTGATGTCCCTGAGCCAAGACACCTCCGTGCGCTCCACCATATTCTTTTGAGGCTGGATTATCATTAGTTTCCGAGCCATATAATGAGTTAGAGTATTTATCTACCCATTCCTTTCTATCCATCCACTCACTACCAAAATTGATGTCATTATCGGCAGCAGGATTCACTTGCCAAGCAGACAAGGTAGTTTCTTTGACTACTTTACGTGTTTTATCCCCACCTAAACCAGTATGTGTTAAGCCATGTTCTTGTTGAACAATCCCCATTCTATGGCCGCCCATTTCAGTAACACCTGAAGCAGCAAAAAAAGCTGAAGCTCTCGCACTTCTATCAATTAACTTAAATGCATTTTCCCCTCTACTATATTCTGGATGAGTGGTATTCGTTCTACCATATCCGTAGGCAAAACCTAGCACACCATAAGGCACACCCGGCAATCCTACTACAGGCAGTGTATATTCAACACCATTAATAGTGGTTGAAACAACTTTGTATTCTCTGTTTTTTGTGTTATGCTTAAGCCCTTGCTCTTCAACCCATTTCGGATTTGCAACGAAATACCCATCCCAAGTCATTCTTGTTAAGGGATCAGCTAATTCTTGCATCCATGGATTGTCAGACAGCGTTCCATCTCCGATTTGAACTTTCTCGTACAATTTAACCTCCAAATCGGAAGCATTTGAGGCACCTAAAATATCTAAAGCTGCAGCACTTGCATTAATTCCCACGAAGCTCGCACTTCCCGTACCTTCAAAACTTACTTCTCCATCATGAACCGCACTGCTCCACAAAGAATCAATGCCGGAGAATTTGCTTTGAGAACTTAATACATTGTTCGTCCAGTTTTTTCGAATAAAATCATAGTAAGAAGAAGACTCTCCTGCCCATGACAAAAGTAATTCCTGCGAAGCTCTGGTATCAAACAACGGTGAAATAGTGGGCTGAACCGTTCCATAGATTCCATCTTTAGGCATAGCATCATTCCAAGATTCTAGGTAATGATGATTAGGTAGCACATATTCAACAACTCCTGTTGTTTCTGTTTTTCTTTCTGAAAAATCAATTGTTAAAGCTACATTTTCCAAGGCACTTGTAAATGCTTCCCCCAAGGAGTAAGCTGGATTTGCATCCATGATCATGACAGCGCCAACATTACCCGCACGCATCTCTTCCAATAGGGCCGCTAAGTTTTCGTCATTTCCTTGACGATAATAACAAGCTCTTTCCCAAGTAATTGTTGAGTCATAATTCCCCAACATGTCATTGATGGCATTTACCAACAATTGCGTTGATTTGTTATTTGAACCACTTACAACAATTGACTTCCCTTTTGCTGCATGCAATTCATCTGCTAGCGCTTCTATTTTAGCTCCATCAAAATCGGTATTATCGCTTACTGTTGAAGCACCTGACATCTTAGCAAGCGCATTGTATAATTTGATAACTGCCAAGTCTTCTTGTGAGGGCTTGACCGGTATACGCAGATCTGCATTCGTACCACTTAATGTAGGAATACTCTCTACCTGAATATGACGACTCATTGTACTTTTGGATGAATCTACTCTTCTATTTTTAGCATAATCTGCAGCAAATTCAGTTGGAGAAACCCAAGTTCCTAGGAAATCTGCCCCCATGCCAACAATCAAGTCTGCTTGATCAAAACGATATTCAGGTAAAGCTCTTTTTCCAAAGCTTTCCATATTAGCATCTAAAATACCACTGTAAGATATTGCATCAAACTCAACCCATTCTGCAGTACTGAAAGTATTGGAAAAATGCTCAATTACTTTCTTTGTAGATGGGCTTATAATTGTACTTGACAATAAAGCTATTTTCTTTCCTGAAGCAGCAAGCTCCGCCAATTTTAAACTTATTTCAGAATTAACCGTATCCCAGTTAGAAGATTCTCCTGCTTTCATAGGACCTCTTAAACGACCTGCTTCATCGTATAGATTTAATAATGAACCTATAGATTTAGGGTTTACCCCGCCACTCGTTACTACAGAATCAGGGTTCCCTTCAACTAAAATTGGCCGACCTTCTCGAGTTTTAACCAAGAAACTATTGTAATTACCTCCTTGAATGTATGCAGAAGCATAATAATTAGGGATTCCAGGAGTAATCTCTTCTGGTTTTACCACGTAAGGAATAGATTTTCTTACTGGTATTTCACAAGCCGCTGCGACTGCTGCAGCCGAAACTCCAAAACCTAACATTTTTAAAAAATCTCTTCTACCCGACTTTTGCGTAGAAATTGTTTCTGATAAGCTGTTTAACACTGGTAAATCAGTACCAAATTCCTTAGAATTTGCTTCTGACTCATTATTTTTTTCATCCAGAGATAACCAATATTGCTTTTTATTTGCCATTTAAATCGGTATTAAATTTTTACAATAATTAATAGTGACATTTTTGGCACTCCGTACCACCAACATCTTCTACAGTTACTTTATCCATTGCACCTGACTTCAAGTCTTCATGGTACTGTTCATATACTTGATAATAATTATTACCCATATCCACTTCTGTTTCACGATGACAATTAATACACCATCCCATAGAAAGTGGTGCATGTTGTGCAACAACTTCCATCTCCTGAATATTTCCATGACATGTTTGGCATTCAACATTACCCGCATTGACGTGCTGCGCGTGATTAAAATAAACATGGTCTGGAAGGTTGTGTATTCTCACCCACTCCACTGGCTTATCATACATGGCAAATGCCGCTTCGGTGGCAGCTTCAAGCGCATCTTGATTAACTTCTTCTTCGTAATCTTGCTTTAAGTAATCTACCAAGGCAGCTTTCACATCATCTAAAGGTGCATCGTCTGCAAAATAATTTCCATTGTTAGGGTTATAAGCAATTGCTGAATATATTTTAGCAATTTCTTCTCTACCATGCTGAGGCCCTTCTTGAATGTTTTTATGACAATTCATACACACATTAATTGATGGAATATTAGAGTGCTTACTTTGGCTAGCCCCTGAGTGACAATACTGACAATCAATCTGGTATTTACCTGCATGCAATTCATGCGAATATTTTATCGGCTGTCCTGGCGCATAAGTTTGTTGTCTTCCCAAACCTATAGCACTTGAAACGGTATAATATCCGGCAAAAACGACCACAATAATGTTTACAAGCGTAATTAGTTTCTTGTTTTTCCAAATTGGAACTGTTTGTGGAATTTCAACACCTGCTTTTTCTAAAGACAGCCTATTGAGCATACTAAACACTCTCCATAGGATCAAAGCAATAAAGCCTAAACTTCCTACTAAAATCCATAAGAATGTCTCCATTGGAAATGAAGATTGAACAACAGTTTCGCCTCCTCCAGCAGCAGTCATTGCTGCAGGACTAGATCCTTTATCAAAGTTGTCAGCATAGTACAGGATATCGTCAATCTCTTCATCTGATAATTGCGGAAACAAACTCATTACTGATTTATCGTACTCATTGTACAAAGCATTAGCGTACGTATGCCCAGTTGCTAAAACGGAAGAATTATTTCTAATCCACTCGTAAAGCCACTCCTCACCCGTCTTATCTTTATAATCCGCATTATCAATCCAACGCTGTCTCACATATTGTAAAGCAGGTCCTGTCATCTTCTTATCTGGAAGGTGACAACTTTGACATTGCGATTTAAAAAGTGATTTTCCGTTATCCCACTGGGCTTGATTTACAGCATCTTGTGCATAAATCGTTAGCGTAAAGGTGGATAAAATAAATAGAAGCAATACATGAAATATACTGCGAACCGAATGTTTTGGAGCGTTTAGCCTACTAAATGTCATAAAAGTGTCATTTAAAATCGGCTCAAAGGTAGTACTTGTTACAATAAAAAGCCAATAAACATTGTCAAAAAGTCAACAATTTTAACAATTTAGACAGAATTTAAACTAGACCTGTTTTATAGGCCAATTATTTAAGCGTCAAGCCTATAATATATGAAAAACTAAAATCGTTAACTACTTGTGAAAGCATCGATAAACATATTGATTTTAGCTAGCTTATTTACAGCTCAATTTGGATTGGGAAATTCGTATAACCGGCCAGAAAAAATTAACGCAAACATATTCAATGAAAAAATTAATGCAAAGGACATTGATCATAACTTGATTGAACTTGGCGTATGCTATCTAACGAATATTTATAGGGAAAGAAAAGGAAAATCTGCCTTAAGTTACAACTCCCACTTAAGCGATGCAGCCTATATTCATAGTCAGCAAATGCAGTCTTTTCATTTTTTCGCACACAACAACAAGCGAAACAAATCCTTAGAAACAATCGATAAAAGAGCTGCCGTAGCGGGATATGACTCGTTTATAACACTAGCGGAAAATATTTATTTTGGGGCTATCGACACGCAGGATCCCCCAAGCTATTATGCGCTCTGCAACGCTATTGTGAATGCATTCATTCAGAGCAAAGGACATCGATCAAACCTACTAGCCGCTGATGTTGAAGATATGGGTTGCGGTGTCTATTTTGAAGATTCTCTCGAAAACACTTATTGGTACTTTTACTTTACACAAGATTTTGGCAAACAGCAATAAGTTTAGCATGTTTAATACGTTTCTTAACTCAAGATATTTTGAGCACAATTTTTGTTATCAAATTATATACCTTTAATTTTTAACAGCAAAGCGGTAGCATTTGAAATTCTTTAAACATAGTCTAATATTCTTCGGTATTCTGTTTATCTCAGGCCTAGGGTTTACTATTTTTCAAAGTCCTGCTGAAAATTTTGAAAAGACTTGTCGACTCGCTCAAGAAAATATATATCAATTTGAGCGAAAAGTAAATACGCTTTCATCCAATTCGGAATTGTACAATCAAATTTCTTCGGGGAATATGTCCACCGAAGATATTGCTGACTACTTGAAAGACGACATCTTGTTTTTTGTTTTCAAATCGGATAGTTTAATGTTTTGGAATAAGAATTTAACGCTGCCCGATATCTCTCCAATCGACATGGACGGAAATGGGAAATTAATTCTCACTAAAAATGGATATTATATTGGATTTAAGCGAAAAATAGGAGCATATCACTTAATTGCAATGCAACTGCTTAAGCACAATTTTCACATTGAGAACAAGTACTTAAGTAATGAGTTTTATCCACGCTATCCATTGAATGAAAAAACGGAAATAAGCACAGAGAAAAATAAGGGTTATGCCATCATGAGCTTGAACAATACGCTGCTGTTTAGTTTAAAAAGAACAAGCGATAATGCAGCTACTGTATCAAATGATGAACTGATTATGGGTTTTGTCTGCTTATTTTCCTTTTGGATGACAACTTGGTTATTCATTTACTATTTCAACAAGTCCTATGCTCCATGGACCAGCTATCCGCTATTGTTAATTGCTAGCATCATTTTTATTGAGCTCATTGAATTTGTCAATTTTGGATTTATCCATAGTGTACTATTTAACCCCGCGCTTTATGCATCGCAGTATTTTGGTTCTTCACTTGGCCATTTATTTGTTAACGCGATTATTCTATTGTTTATTAATTTACTCATCGGAATGCAGTATTATCTCAAGCAATGGAGCTTGCGTCATATTGGTCAATTGGTCTTTGGTACATGGTTAATTGTACAAATTGTGCTCTACAATTCCATTTTGCAAAGTTTAATCTTAGATTCCACCATATCATTTGAAATTAGCAACTTCGCTTTAAGCAGTATATATTCTTGCTTAGGTTTGACAATAATAGGCATGCTTACCCTTGGTTTATTTATAAGCCTATACATATGGACCCATGCCATCTATCTAAACTACCTCAAGTCAAAATACTTTATTGTTTTAGGCTATTTTGTGGTGTGTGGTATGCTCATAGTTTATTTTAGCTCAGAACCGATTGCTGCCTTAGTTCCATTAGTATTGTGTTTCCATAGCGTAGTATTCTTTATACTGTTACGAGCAAATAACTATGAAAATCGATTCAATCATATCCTCAATAGTTTGTTTTTTTCATCCGTAATTATTGCGAGCATATTGAGTTTTTATAATGTTAAGAATGAAAATTTAAGGAAGGAAATTGCAGCCAACCAACTTAGTGAAAATCACGATTTAATCACGGAGTATCAATTTGAAGAAATCCAGGATGAGATCAAAAAAGATCCTTACTTCAAAAAGTTTTTTATTTCTCCGTTCGTTTCAGAAAAAGAATTACAACAACGATTGAACTTCCTTTATTTTGGGGGTTCTCTAAGCCGGTATAATGTTAGCGCTACTGCATTTAACCTCGAAGGAAAGCCAATTAAAACCTCCAGAGATATTGAGTTAAGCTACTTTTATGATATCATTAACCAGCAGGCAGATGACACCTATTCTGAATGGTTGTTCCTTGTCCCCCAGAGTAATGGCAAGAATTCTTATCTATCTATCCTCCCAATTGAAAACAATGGGCAAGTAAGTGGGACTTTAGTCTTAGAGTTTAGTCCGAAAACCTTCACTAAAGAAAACCTTTATCCCGAGTTACTAATTGAGCAAAAAACTAGCCCTATTGCTGATTTTGGATCTTCTAAAGAGTATGATTACGGTGTATACAAAAGCAACTATATTGTCAATCAATCTGGGGAGTATCCATTTCCCTATTATTTGAAATCTTTCGAGCTGAAAGAAAACTATCCATTTGTGCTGAGGGATGAAAACGTAGAGTTAACTTTTTTCCAAATTGATTTAGAAACAGTAGTTGTTATTAGCGACAAGCGGACATCCTGGTTGGTCGCGGTTTCAACCTTTAGTTATATCATTTGCTTTCTAGGCTTTCTCGGGTTCATTGCATTTATCGGTATTTATATCCTAGGTAAACGCAGCAAACTGATTCCTATTAAACCTTTGCGCTTAAGCTTTCAGAATAAAATCAATTTATCAATTGCCTTAATCACTGTTGCATCTTTTATTGTGATTGGCATCGTTACCATTGGATATTTTAGCAAAATATATAAAACTAATGAGACCGATAAGCTCATCAAAAAACAGCAAGCCGTATTATCTTCTTTGGAATATTATATAATGAGAGAGAATAATGGAGCTAAATTGGGACTGCCAGATAATATGGCAACGGAAGTAGCCTCTATGGCAGAAATTCAAGAGATCGATATTAACTTTTTTGATCTAGAGGGCACCCTCAAGTTTAGCTCACAGCCTGAGGTGTTTAGCAGCGGCCTAATTTCCAATAAAATAAACCCTTTAGCCCTTCATCACATTTTGACTTTGAGGGAGGAAAGATACATTCACCAAGAGCAAATTGGAAAGTTAAATTACCAATCTATATATGTCCCCATTCGATTGGCTGATGGTCAAGCAATCGGCATACTCAATATGCCTTATTTCGCGCAGGAAGAAACACTAAACAATGAGTTATCTGATTTAATGGTAGCATTGGTCAATGTTTATGTTTTATTGATGATGATTTCTATCCTTATGGCTTTTATTGTTTCCAATTCCTTAACTCGACCATTAGCCAGTATTGCCAAAAAAATTGGCTTGGTTTCAGTAAGTAGTAAGAACGAAAAAATACAATGGGGAAGTGATGATGAGATTGGGGCATTGGTGGCAGAATACAATAAAATGATTGAACAGATCGAGGAAAGTGCGCATGCACTCGCACAGTCTGAACGTGAATCCGCCTGGCGTGAAATGGCTAGACAAATTGCGCATGAGATAAAAAACCCATTAACTCCTATGAAATTGGGAATTCAGCATCTCCAGCGCACCATACAAGACAACCCAGACGATGTGGGGCAACTTGCCAAGAGGGTTTGTCAAACGATGATAGAACAAATTGATAATCTCTCTGAGATAGCTACTGCATTTTCTTCCTTTGCTAAAATGCCCAGTGCCAGTAAAGAAAAAGTTAGCCTTACCGACATTATTCAGAATGTGGTCAACTTGTTTAACCAAACCAGTAAAACATCGATTCAATTTTCTCAAAAAAATCTAGATGCGTGGGTTTATGCCGATAAGAATCAATTATTAAGTGTATTCAACAACCTTATTAAAAATGCTCAGCAAGCCTTAGAAGACAGGAAAGATCCACTGCTTAAGGTGCTACTTTTCGAAAAAGAGAAACACTTCGAAATACAAGTGATAGACAATGGTGTTGGGATACCCAAAGATATGGCGCACAGAGTGTTTGTGCCAAACTTTACAAGCAAATCCAGCGGTACTGGACTAGGCTTGGCTATTAGTAAGCAAATTATTGAAAATAGTGAAGGGGAAATATGGTTTGAAAGTAAAGAAAACAATGGCAGCACATTCTTTGTTATCTTACCAAAACATTCTAATTCTAACTAGACATGTTCAAGGAACAAACAAAAAAGAAATTTTTATTATTCTACGTCATCTTAATTTATGTCTTTGCATTCTTATTTTGGTGGAATTATTTACTCTACTCAAAAATAGAGCAGCATTATTCTGACCTAGTAAAATTTGAAAGCCTTAAGTACGAGGTATACGAGGGAGGCACTTCCATGGATTTTAAATCTACAGAAGATTTTCAAGTGCTTAATGAAAAATTCAAGAGACAAAAAGTAATGATTTTAACAGAGGGAATTGTCTTCTTCATTATTCTAACTCTTGGAATGGTCAAAATATTTCAATCCTTCAAGCAGGAAATCGCCATTGCCCGGCAGCAAAAGAACTTTATTTTATCTATTACCCATGAGTTAAAGTCCCCATTGGCTTCGATTAAGTTAATGAATGAAACCCTGCGTTTACGTGCGCTAGATAAAGAAAAGCAAAATCAACTTATAGCAAGCTCTCTTTCGGAGGTTGATCGTTTAGAAAATCTAGTTGAAAATATCCTTATTGCTGCAAAAATTGAAAATGACCAATATGGATTCACTAAGGAAGCATTGAATCTCAGTGTGCTAAGCAATCAGATAGTAACATATTATAAAGAGAGAAAAGAAATGGATTTAAGTGCAGATATCCAAGATGACATCTTCATACAGGGTGATAAAACTTGTATAAATTCAATTTTAAACAATTTATTGGATAATGCCATCAAGTATGCTAAAAATTCAGCAGTAACTATCACTTTAAAACAAACAAAGAACAAGGTAGAGTTAGCTATTGCGGATACAGGTCCTGGAATACCTAAAGAAGAACATTCCGCTATTTTCAATAAGTTTTATCGTGTAGGAAATGAAGAGACGCGACAAGCCAAGGGGACTGGTTTGGGACTTTATATTGTTAAGCAGCTCGTTCAGTTTCAAGATGGGAAAGTTGATATTGAAGATAACCTTCCTAGTGGTGCCATATTTAAAATTATATTTAACATTTGAATTCAAAAAAATAATTATGTTGACGCGTGTATTACTTGCTGAAGATGAAAAAAGCCTAAGAGATGGTATTAAGTTAAACTTAGAATTGGAGGGCTATGAAGTTGAGGAAGCTATCAACGGAAGTGAAGCTTTACTTAAAATTCAAAATCAACGTTTCAATTTGGTTATCCTAGATGTAATGATGCCTGAGGTGAACGGATTTGAAGTTTGTGAAAAAATCCGTTTGACGGACAACGAAACTCCCATATTATTTTTAACCGCAAAAGATACGAGTAAGGATAAGGTAAAGGGATTAAAACTTGGCGCTGATGATTACCTAACTAAACCTTTTAACCTGGAAGAATTATTGTTAAGGGCCAGAGTCTTAGTTAAACATAGCTTGAAAGGTACTGAGCAAGAAACTCAGTTGAGTTCATATGAATTTGGTGGTAATAAAATAAACTTTGGCACCTATGAAGCGTCTAACTTTGAGAGTCAATCATTTAATTTAACCAAGAAAGAAACAGCGCTGCTCAAACTTTTAGTCGATAGAAAGAACCAAGCCGTTTCTCGTCAACAAATCTTAAAATACGTTTGGGGTTATGATGTTTTCCCATCTACCCGAACCATCGATAATTTCATTTTATCTTTCAGGAAATACTTCGAAAAGGATGCCAAGCGACCGGAGTACTTCCACAGTATCCGAGGTGTTGGATACAAGTTTACTGACTAGATCGGTTAAAAATTTACTTACATACTTTCTGATTGGCCTCTCTTTCTAGCGTTTCAATGCTGTCTAGGTTTTGTTGTTGGCAAACGTTTTAGTTTTATGCAGGGATGGATTTCTACTAGCAGAACAGCTTGCCTTAATTATTTTTATATAATTGAAATTTTGGGCAGTCGTTCAGTCTTTTTATCGTTAATCGACTTAACGCATAAAAAAAGGGAGACTTGCTCTCGCTTGTCTCCCTTCCTTCTAAACCAGAATGAAAAATTATTGTGGCAGTAAAACTTGCTCAACAACATGTATTACACCGTTTAAGCTCTGTACGTCAGCTATGGCTACACTCACAGTTTGTCCAGCAAGAGTGTTGATAGCAACGCCGTTCGATAAATCTATAGTGATGTCGCCGCTTCCTAACATTGGAATAACTTGACCATCAGTCAATTGATCCGATTGTACATTTCCTCCTGCATATACGTGGTAGTCTAACACTCCCATTAAAGAAGCATCCCCAATATCATCTAAAGTAGTCCAAGTTGGGACTACAGCAAGTAGAGCTTCGAAAGCTGCATTTGTTGGAGCAAACACTGTTAATGGGTTTGTTCCAGTTAGAGCGCCTAAGTATGCACCATTAAAAGATGGACGGGTTAAGGCCTGAACGAGAATGGAAAAATTTGGATTAGCTAGTGCAAAATCTACCAAAGAATTTGGCATCATTACTTTGTCGATTACATGCACTACACCATTGCTTGTTTGGATATCAGTAGAAAGTGGGGCAGCATCTCCGTCAAAAAATACACCACCAGTAACATTGATTTGTAGTGAAAGCGGCTCCGAGTTTGGACCTGGAGAAAGAGTATTTACATAAGTATCAGACAAATCTGCAGCTTTAACTTCGCCTTCTACAACGTGATAGAGTAAGACACTTGTTAAAGTTTCAACAGGAATGTCCGAAATAACATTCCAAGCTGGATCAGAATCTAATAAAGCTTGAAACGCTGCATTGTTTGGAGCAAATACTGTAAATGTTCCACTATTCAGTGCATCTACCAAATCTGCAGCAACAACTGCTTCAACTAATAAGCTCAAATCGGCAGTTGCCTGAGCAGTTTCTACGATGGTCATAGGATCTACTGGTGGATCAACATCCTCTTTACAAGCAGAGACTAGAATTAATAATAACATCGGGATAAATAAAAAAATATTTTTGTTCATTGTGATAAATTTTGTGTTTAAAAAATTGGTTTAGATTGGTTAATGTAAAGTAAACATCATATTTAAGATAATGTTTAAAAAATTATAATAGAATGTGATAAATGTCAAAAGAATTCACAAAATATAAAAAGCACGACCTATTATTAGACGATAACTGGCTTAAGATTCCTCTAAAGCTGCTGCTCCTCCTACAATTTCCAAGATCTCGTTTGTAATTGCAGCTTGACGCTCTCGATTGTATTGTAGTTTTAAATCGTTTAATAGCTCATTAGCATTCTCCGTAGCTTGATCCATAGCTACCATTCGTGCCCCATGCTCAGAAGCATTATTATCAAGGATGAATCTGAAAAATTGTGTTTTCAATATTTTCGGGATCAACTCCTTTACTAATTCCTCCTTGTTTGGCTCAAAAAGGAAGTCAGCATTCATTTCACCTGCCTGTGCATCAAACTGAGCAATTGGCAGAAATTGTTCTTGACGAAAAATCTGAGTTGCCGCGTTCACAAACTCTGAATAGACCACGTGAACACTATCACAGTCCCCTTTCAAGAAAGCGTTCATTGCATATTCAGCAGCGTTTGAAGAATTATCGAAACTAATATCAGCGAACAAGCCTTGGTAAGTCGTATCAACTGAAATACCTTGATAGTTTTTAAAGAAATCATTCCCCTTCTTTCCAATTGCAGCAATGGTTATTGCATCCTTGCCAATAAGATGCTTATAATCGCTTTCAATAAGCGCTTTAGCTTTCTTATTTAGATTTGCATTGAATCCTCCACACAAACCTTTGTCTGAAGTAATTAATAAGATTAAAACTTTTTTAACTGGCCGTTTTTTACTGAAGTTTAAATCCAAGGAATTAACATCTACGTTGGATAGAATATTTTTTAGTATGCTAAATAATTTATCCGAATAAGGGCGCATTACCGTAATTCTATCAGTTGCCTTCTTTAGTTTAGAGGCAGCAACCAATTTCATCGCTTTGGTAATCTGCTGTGTAGTGACTACCGAACTAATACGTTCTCTTACTTCTTTTAAATTAGCCATGCTTTATTTCGATTTTAAATCCGTCGAAGAGTTAATTCTATTTTTGATAGTTTAAAGCAACTTCCTCAGCCAAATCTACAAGTGTTTTCTTAGCTTCATCCGAAACTTTTTTACCGCCCAACGAAGTCAATGTATCTTCAAAACGACTTTCTAACTGATTCAGAAATTCTTTTTCAAAAGCTCTCACTTTATTTAAAGGCACTGCACTCATTAAGTTGTTGGTTCCCAAGAATACCATTGCCACTTGCTTCTCTACACTTAATGGAGAGAATTGCGCTTGCTTCAGCATTTCCACATTCCTAGCCCCTTTATCCAATACTGCTTTTGTAGCTGCATCTAAATCAGATCCAAACTTAGAAAAAGCTTCAAGCTCTCTGTACTGGGCTTGATCTAACTTCAAGGTTCCAGAAACTTTCTTCATTGTCTTAATCTGAGCATTTCCACCCACACGTGACACTGAGATACCAACGTTAATAGCTGGACGAACTCCTGCATTAAATAAGTTAGACTCCAAGAAAATTTGACCATCCGTAATTGAAATTACATTGGTAGGAATATAAGCTGAAACGTCACCACCTTGAGTTTCAATAATTGGAAGCGCTGTAAGAGACCCCCCCCCTTTTACCATTCCTTTAATGGAATCAGGAATATCATTCATCACCTGAGCAATATCATCATTCGCATTTACTTTCGCTGCGCGCTCTAACAATCGAGAGTGTAAGTAAAATACATCCCCGGGATAAGCTTCACGCCCTGGAGGTCTTTTCAATAACAAAGAAACTTCCCGATAGGCAACTGCTTGCTTAGATAAATCATCATAAACAATCAATGCTGGACGTCCTGTATCTCTAAAGAATTCTCCAATAGCTGCCCCAGCAAACGGTGAATAAAAAATTAATGGAGCCGGATCTGCTGCCGAAGCACTAACGATTACCGTATAGGCCATTGCACCATTCTCTTCAAGAACTTTAGCAATCTGTGCCACTGTACTTGCTTTTTGACCACAAGCCACATAGATACAATATACAGGCTCGCCTTTATCGTAAAACTCTTTTTGGTTAATAATGGTATCGATAGCTACCGCAGTTTTACCTGTTTGTCTATCTCCAATAATTAGTTCTCTTTGTCCTCTTCCAATCGGAATCATCGCATCTATTGATTTGATACCCGTCTGTAGTGGCTCAGTTACCGGTTGACGATAGATAACACCTGGAGCCTTTCTCTCCAATGGCATTTCGTACAATTCTCCTTGAATTGGACCTTTACCATCAATAGGCTCGCCTAGCGTATTCAATACTCTACCAAGCACACCTTCGCCTACTTTAATAGAAGCAATTACCTTAGTTCTTCTTACGGTATCCCCTTCTTTAATTTCTTCAGAAGTACCCATAAGTACAACACCAACGTTGTCTTCCTCAAGGTTTAAGGCTATAGCCTTCACACCGTTTTCGAACTCTACAAGCTCCCCATACTGTACGTTAGTTAAACCATATACACGAGCAATACCATCACCCACTTGTAAAACGGTTCCAACTTCTTCCAACTCGGTGGCTGTCTTTACGTTCGCTAATTGCTCTCTTAAGATACTTGATATTTCATCTGGTTTTACTGCTGCCATGATCCTAATTTATTAAAATTTAGAAATGTAAGATTTATCTTGAATTTGTTTTTTAATCAGTTGTAGTTTTCTTTCAACACTGTTATCTAAAAGCATATCGCCATACTTTAAGACGAACCCCCCCACAATTGTTGGGTCTACTTTCGTTTGTATTTCTACGCTTTCAGTAAGTTTATTGGTTAGTAAAAGAGATCTAACTTCTTCTACAGTTTTCTTGTCCACAGGAATAGCTGTTGTCAAAGTTGCCTTTACGATATGATTAGCTTTATTGTATAGCTCCATAAATGAATGCACCATCTCTACAAGGTGCTTCTCTCTTCCTTTAAGCACCAGCAAGTTGATAAACTTGTAAGTCAAATCAGATAGTTGAGTTGAAAATAACATATTCATCACTTTCTCTTTTTTATCTGAAGGAATAATTGGGCTCTTCAGCATCAAACGCAACTCTTTACTTCCATCTAAAGTTTCCTCTAGTAGACGCACATCCTTTACCGTCTCTTCTAAAGACCCACGTTCTTTAGCTAAGCTAAGGATTGATTTTGCATATCGACTGGCTAATCTAGGTGAAAGCATACCGTACTTATTTAGTTTAAATTAGCTTTAGAAGCTATTTCGCTAATAAATTTTTCTTGTTCTCCTTTAGCTGCAAGTTCTCTCGAAAGAACCTTTTCAGCAATTTCTAAAGATAAAACCGCAGCTGCATTTTTCATATCTGCCATTACCGCTAATTTTTGAACTTCAATATCCTCTTTTGCGGTAAGCATTATTTTAGCTGCATCTTCTTGCGCTTTCGATTTAGCTTCAGCGATAATTTCTTCCTTTACCTTATTTGCTTCACGCAAGATATTATTTCTTTCTTCCCTAGCCTCTTTCAAAATTTCCTCATT
>JADHRO010000020.1 GCA_016777395.1 Chitinophagales bacterium
GGGTTCCTCCTGAAACGTCAGCACTTAAACTATCGATAGTTCCTCCGGCACAAAGTACATTGCCAGGAACGGTGATTTGAACGTCTAGTGCATCCGGTTGAGTAATATCAAACTGCACAGAATCATTACAACCATTTGAATCAATTGCAAAAGCCATATATAGTCCTGTATCCAAATTAGTAAAGGAATTGGAAGGAAAATAATTTAAATCATCCAATGAATATTGCAAGGGAGTCTGCCCACCCGTTGTGGTTAAATCAAGTGCGCCATCTGAGGCACCAAAGCAAGAGACCATACTTATACTATCAGCAATCAAATCGAAAGGGAGGGTTTCCTCAAGTTCAATAAGAGTATCTAGTATACAACCTAAATTATCTTGAATGCTAACATCATATTGTCCTCCTGCTAAATTTGAGTAAAATGAATCAATACTAAAAGTGGCTCCATTATCAATACTGTATTGCAAAGGAGGATTTCCTCCTGATGCATATACAGCTATAGATCCTAAGGTGCCGCAATTTGAATTAACAACAAGAATAGAGTCTGCAGTGATTAAGGATGCACCTGCGATTATATTAACACTGTAGGCTGTGTCACAATTGGCGCTTCCAATTCTAATGTCATAACTCCCACCAGATAAACCATTGAATACGCTAGATGCTTGATAATTTGCGCCATCGTCTATTGAGTATTGCAAACCTAGCGTTTGACCAGAAACATAAATCGTTATGGAGCCAGAGTTAGCTATGCAAACTTCATCTACCAAGGTATTCGAGTCAACAATAAAACTCGATATACCCACAACAACCGTATCGAATGCAACACAACCATTAAGATTGGCTTCCAAAATATAACTTGTTGTAGTATCAGGACTCACCGTGGGGTTTAATACTGTATTATTTATAATACTTGAGTCATTAGGTGTCCAATCGAAAACAATTCCTCCTCCTACAGCAGTCGTTGTCGCTGGGATAACGAGGTTTTCTCCAAGGCAAATACTTGTATCCGGGCTGGCATCTATACTTAATGATTCCTCTACTAAAATGGTTACCGTATCCGAGTATGTGCAAGAATCTGAATTATTAATTACAGTTACCGTATAGGTCGTAGTGGTATCAGGCGTAACAAGTGGCGCTAGAGTATTCGCACCAAAAACATTCAAAGCTGGTGTCCATGTTATGGTTTGAGAAGTTGCACTAGGTGTATTTGGTATAAATCTATGTCCTGAATTAATTGCCTCCCAGTTAGTATTATTTCTACCAGGTGTCGCTTGACCTGAAAAACCCGTAGAGTTCTCTATTCCCTGTGTTGAAGTAGGGTCGCTATCATCATTCAAACAATTTTCGCAAAGAAAATCTATGAAATTAGTAGTCTCATGTAAAATAATTTGTCCTTGAACTTGTTCCGTTTGAGGTGTTCCTCCCTTATGAACTAGGTCAAACTCTACAACCATTTTCCTATTGGGTGCAGTTCCCGTAACGAAAAAACTCGATAATCCTGAGGAATCCACTAGATCATCCCACATCAATGCTGCAATTTGATTGGGTAGAATGTTGACGGGTATGGTGAGGTTATTAGCGAAAGATGGAAAAGCGGATGAACTCATCATTAAGTAACCGTCCACCGCTGCTCTTACTTGAGTAATTGGCGAGCAATAAAACTCGAAGGGGAAAGGAAGATTTATTATAGTACTCGTCCCGTTATCTGGGTTGGAAAAGTTTAAAGGTGTTTGATTTGCTGAAAACTCTTTATAATAAGGAATAGAAAATCCTGTATAACTTTCATTACAATCTTGCGATATTCCGGACACATTTGCGAATAATTGATCAATTTCACCAGGACAGACAGTCCCTTTTTCTGCCACAGCACTCACACCGTAGAATGTAGTTGTCACTGAGTCAGCCCCACAAGCGGAGGTAGCTGTATAAGTTTGCGATGGCCCCGGACTTGGTGGGTTGGCAAATGGAGTCTGGCTAGTTGGGTCATCTAATCCAATTGCTGGAGTCCACAAAACAGGCGCCCATGGAGCAACTCCCGTCATGGTTAAGGTATCTCCTGTGCCAATTCCCTCACAGATAAAGAAATCATCGAGTACAAGCGTAGGATTTACATTAATTAATACAGTCCCGGTGCAAGTATCATCAATACCATTAGTATAAGTTATGGTATAAGATTGGGTATCGGTTGGTGAAACATAAATGAAGTTAGTATCAATCAATACAAAATTATTATCATAAAAACTGTAAGCCGGATCGGCAAGTTGTACTGTAATATTATCAAGACCCCAATGGTCGCAGCATGCACCAGAGTTAAACTCTTGGATCCATTGGAACGAAGTGTTTGCTCCTAGAGCACCGGGCGGTATAGTAAAGCAAACTGAATTCCATACAGTGTATGGAGTTCCTGTATTACTGAAAGGAGGATTATTCATTGGGAAACCAGGTCCAGGATTACTTGTAAGTTGTTCTCCATTAGGCATGAAATAAACAATATCCACCCAAGTAATTCCTCCATCGGGAGAATATTGCAAGGTAATTCCTTCCTCAGATAAATCAGGTCCTTCAGCGATATTAGTAGGTCCACCTTGAATAGCATAAACGAAATCAAAACAAATCTGTCCACCAAAAGTCACATTAAATGGAACAGTTTCGAGTGCTGCAGGCAGCACATTAGTAGCACCCATCCAAAAATAAATACCACCATCAACCGCACCAGAATTGGGAGCTGGAGGACTAGGAATGAAAGGATTGTTATAAACTGCACCCGCGGTTGTTTGCCATCCTGGATCAGTGGGTCCTGCAGCCGAAAATGATTCCGATATGGCAGAGAGGGCAAATCCCGTAATTTGAATTTCCGAAGAATCGCCACAATCAATTAAAGAGTCGATTAAAATTGGTGTTACCGTACATTGACCAAACACGATTGAATTAAGGGTCAGAGATACAAGTAATATTAAAAAAAAATTCTTCATGAAACACTGTTAATTATCTTCAAAAATACACAATAATCGCCTAAGCGCTATCATCCTATGAAGAGTTTTTATATTGTACAGCGAACTTCCATGAGATTGGATAATTATTATTTAGATTAATTCTACTCGTTTTTGATGTCTACCTCCTTCAAAATCAGCGTCTAGGTATGCAGTTAATATATTTTTTGCTTTCTTAGTACTGATGTATCTTGCCGGCAAGCAGAGCACATTGGCATTGTTATGCTGCTTAGCTAAGGCAGCAATCTCCGGTTGCCAGGCTATTGCCGCACGTATTTTTTTATATTTATTCGCAGTCATGCAGACCCCGTTGGCACTCCCACAAATTAGGATTCCAAGATTATCCTTGTCTTTTAGTACAGTTTTAGCGACCTCATGCGCATAATCCGGATAATTAACAGAATCTATACCGTACGTACCCTTGTCATCTATCGCTATCTCTAGAGACTGCAAGTACTTGATCAGGTCTTTTTTTAACTTAAATCCCGCATGGTCAGAACCGATGATAATTTTCATAATAAGTATAAGTTTATGGGTTAACTTTTTTTGCAATTAAAATACTTCCTAAATATAAACAAAACAATGGTACGGTAACCATAACCATTGAAGCAACATCAGGTGGGGTAATTATTGCAGAGAGAATTATGCAAATTATTAATGCATAGCGCCAATATTCACGCATCATTCTTGAAGTGATAATCTCCATTTTTGCTAATAGAAAAACAGCCATGGGCAGTTGGAACATGATTCCGCTTGCTAAAACCAAAGTACTAATAAAGCTGATGTAGTTTGTCAAGGTAAAGGTGTTCGCTACGATGTTACTTACATTATATTTTGATAGGAAATCCAAGGAGAAAGGGGTTAAAACATAATATCCAAATAAAATTCCTATGAAGAATAGTATTGCACTTCCAAGAATTGCCTTTCTAGAAGCCTTAACTTCTTTTATATGAAGACCTGGACTTATAAAAAGCCAAAGCTCCCAAACCAAATAAGGAAATGCAATGATAACTCCCAAGGCCATTGCTATTTTGATATGTACCATAAACTGACCAGCCATTTCCGTATTGATGATAGTGAAATCTAGATTACCTAAACAAAGTTCCTTAGATACGCCAATACTTTGAATGAACATACACCAATATTCGTATGCAATAAAGTTTCTGTAAGTCGGTGCAAAAATGATGTTATCAAAAACGAAGCCCTTAAAGGTAAAGGAAAGAAGTGCAAATAGAAGAATCACAACGCCTGTCCGGAACAAACGCCACCTCAACTCTTCTAGATGGTCAAAAAATGACATTTCTTTAACGTGTTCTGGCACCTTTTAGTTATTTAAAAGGTTCATAATTCTATCCAAATTAGGTTTGAGAATGATTTCCGTTCTCCGGTTTTTGGCCTTTTCTACAGGATCACTATTTTCATTTAAAGGGATGAATTCCCCACGACCACTGGCTGAAACATTTTCAGGGAGTACACCTCCATTTTGTGTTAATATTCGCACAACTGATGTTGCTCGCTTTACACTTAGATCCCAATTATCCAACAGCACCCCAGAGCCATTGAAAGGATCATTATCCGTATGCCCTTCAACTACTATATTGAAATCGGTTTGATTTCTTAATACTTGCCCTAATTTACTGATAGCATCCTTCCCTTTAACATCGATTGCAAAACTTCCCGAGGAAAAAAGTAATTTCTCTGAAAGTGACACATATAAATTGCCATTTTTCTCCTCTACGCTTATCTCATCTGAGCTAAATCCTTTTAGAGCAGCTGAGATAGTAGCTTTCAGGTTTTGTAAAGCGAGATCTTTTTCTTTTAATCGATCCTCTAATTCTTTGATACGGTTACTTTGCAATTGATTTTCCTCTTCTAACATGTTCAATTCAGCTTCACGTGCTCGCAATATTTCATCCAATACTTCTTGGGCTGCTGATATGGCATTCAATTCTTTTTCTTTTAAAGCTAGCTTGTCGGCTAAAATCTTTTGATTGGAACTTGCTTCATCTAGCAAACTCTTCTTAGATGAAAACAAATCATCATTTAGTTTTTTATATTCTTCCAAAAGATTTTCCAACTGATTTTTATCTGTTAGCAATTGATCCCGTTCAGATTGAATCAAACTAAAGTCATTTGCTAACTTTTCTTTGGCTTGAAGACAATCATCCCTTTCTTCTGTTATAATTGCCAGTTTTTCTTCCACATCTCTCCGGTCACTTAAATGTTTATCACTTAATGCATTTAACTCATCGTACTTTTTGGAAGTAACACATGAACTTATCATAATCAAGACCACCATTAATAAACTTAACTTCTTCATAAATATAAATTTTACACAAAAATAGATTAGTTATTCGAGATATTATACTTGGCTTATTCACGTTTGATAGTGGATAACAATAGAAAGCTTGTTTTTCAAGCTAAGTATAGCGCAGAAGACTTTAATTTCATCTTAAATTCAAAATTTTTCCTGTTGAATCGCTTTGAGATTGAAGAGCATGTCTCGCAGTCGAGCCGCTTCTAAATAATCTTTTTGTCCAGCTGCTTTTTTCATTGACTTTTCTACAGAATCTATTTTAGCGTTTAGATTTTTTAGTGAGGTGTATTCACTTCCATCCTCTTCAGCTAATTGCTGATGTTTGTCAAAAATCTCTTCAGTTTTACCTGCATGCATAAAATCGAGAACTGAGCCAGATTTAATAATCTCTTCACGGGACTTAAATACTGTTTCAGGAATAATGTTGTGTTTACGATTGTATTGGATTTGTTTTTCTCTTCTGCGTTCAGTCTCATTAATTGTTTCTTGCATGCTCCGAGTAACTTTGTCCGCATACATAATTACAAATCCTTTAGCATTTCTTGCTGCACGTCCTGACGTCTGTATCAAACTTCGTTTATTTCTCAGGAACCCCTCTTTATCTGCATCCAATATAGCAACTAATGAAACTTCAGGAATATCCAAACCTTCACGAAGTAAATTGACACCGATAAGCACATCAAACTTACCTAAGCGCAAGTCCCTAATAATTTCCACTCGCTCGAGTGTATCAATGTCGGAATGAATGTATCGGCATCGCACTCCCATCTTAGCGAAGTACTTTGCCAATTCTTCCGCCATTCGTTTGGTAAGAGTAGTTACTAAAACTCTTTCATTAAGTTTTCTTCTTTTTCTAATTTCCTCCAAAAGATCATCAATTTGATTTTGGGTAGGTCTTACCTCAATTTCTGGATCAAGAAGTCCTGTAGGCCTAACAACTTGCTCAACAACAACTCCCTCACATCTTTCTAGTTCATAATCCGTAGGCGTCGCACTCACAAAGATACTTTGATTCATAATCCCTTCAAATTCTTGAAAATTAAGTGGCCGATTATCCAATGCAGCAGGCAGTCTGAATCCATACTCAACAAGGTTGGTTTTTCGGGATCGATCTCCTCCATACATGCCTTTTACTTGAGGCAAGGTCACATGGCTCTCATCAACTACAAACAAGAAATCATCTGGGAAATAATCGATTAGACAAAAGGGACGTTCGCCCTCATTACGTTTATCCAAATACCTCGAATAATTTTCAATACCTGAACAATATCCGAGTTCCTTAATCATCTCCAAATCGAATTCTACTCTTTCTTTTAGGCGGGCCGCTTCCAAATGTTTATCAATGCTATTGAAATAATCTACTTGCTTAACTAAGTCATCTTGTATATTATTGACCAACGAGCTCATTTGGTTTTTGGGTGCTACATATAGATTAGCCGGAAAAATAGTCATTTCTTCTAGGTCAGCTTCTGTCTTGCCAGATTGTACGTCAAACTTTGAAAGCTCCTCGATTTCATCTCCAAAAAAACTAACTCGATAACCGTAGTCTGCATAAGGTACATTGATATCAATAGTATCGCCGTTAACCCGAAAAGTAGCCCGGGATAAATCACTAATTGTTCTGCTGTATAGCGAAGAAACTAAGTCGTACAAAAATGTATTTCTACTAATTATTTGGCCGATACTTAGTTTGATAATTCCACTAGCAAAATCAGTAGGATTTCCCATACCATAAATACATGATACAGAGGCCACCACTATAATATCTCGACGACCGGAGAGGAGAGAAGCGGTAGTGCTTAGCCGTAACTTATCAATTTCCTCATTGATTTGTAAATCTTTTTCAATATAGGTATCAGATGAGGGCATATAAGCTTCTGGCTGATAGTAGTCGTAGTAAGAAACAAAATATTCAACCGCATTGTTAGGAAAGAATTGTTTAAATTCTCCATAAAGTTGAGCAACTAATGTTTTATTATGGGTTAGTATTAGTGTCGGCTTTTGAGTTCGCTCAATCAAATTTGCTATGGTAAAAGTTTTTCCAGAGCCGGTCACACCCAATAAAGTTTGCGCTTCTTGTTGGGTCTCGATACCTTTTACCAATTCATTGATTGCTTTTGGTTGATCGCCTTTGGGTTTAAATTTAGATACTAGTTCAAATTTCATATGCCTTACAAAAATGAATATTTTTTTTGTCTAATCTGATAAGCTTGAACTTAAAATGTTTTTTTCTTGAGATTTAGACAATATTGTTTTTTCAAGCTACGTTCTTAAGTCAAAATCACTAATTAAAATTCTATGAAAAGAAACTTTACTCTCAACGATTTATTATTACATCATTACAACGAAATGCCTGCCGAAGAAGTTCAGGCGTTTGAGTTATGCCTTCAATTTGATGAAACATTGGGTGAGGAGCATGCAAGCTTAATAAAAGTTAAAGACTTACTAGATTCACAAAAAGTTACACCAAGTGATTCAAGCATACGTTTAATTTTGGATTACAATAGACAGAATAGCAATGAGTTAGAAGCTATTTAGTTAAGCCACCTTAATCAGTTTATTCAGCTTTGATTTGCTCAGCTTTTCCCTTGCATATTCCAAAGTTACTTCAAAAAATTTAACATCTTCTGAGGGAAGATCAAACATCGCATCCGTAATTATGGCCTCGCATATTGATCTCAAGCCACGTGCCCCTAGTTTGTATTCAAGCGCCTTGTCGGTTATGTATTCTAAAGCAGAATTACTAAATTTAAATTCGATACCATCTAATTCAAAAAGCTTTTGATATTGTTTTACTAATGCATTCTTTGGTTCAGTAAGGATACTAAAAAGATCTGCTTTTCTTAGGGGGTTTAAGTGAGATACCACAGGAATTCTGCCTATCAACTCAGGGATAAGTCCAAAACGTCGCAGATCTTCAGGGTTGATGTATTGTAATAAGTTACTTTTATCGACCTCTTCTTCATCCTTTTCCATTGAACGGAAACCTAATACTGACGTATTTATTCTCTTCGCAATATTTTTCTCAATTCCATCAAAGGCCCCTCCACAAATAAAAAGAATATTTTGAGTGTTGACCTTAACCATCTTTTGATCGGGGTGCTTTCTTCCGCCTTGCGGTGGAACGAGTACCTCAGCACCTTCTAATAGCTTCAGTAAAGCTTGCTGGACACCTTCGCCTGACACATCCCTAGTTATCGATGGATTATCTGATTTACGCGCAATTTTATCAATTTCATCGATATAAATTATACCCCTTTCTGCAGCCTCTGTATCATAGTCGCAAACTTGAAGTAATCTAGATAAAATACTTTCTACATCTTCTCCTACGTAACCTGCTTCAGTAAACACGGTAGCATCTACAATAGTAAATGGGACATTTAAAAAACGAGCAATAGATTTTGCTAGTAGAGTTTTACCGGTACCAGTGCGTCCAACTAATAAAATATTTGATTTTTCAATCTCAATATCTCCTTCTTTTCCTTGATTAAGTCGCTTATAATGATTGTATACCGCAACCGCAATCACTTTCTTTGCTTCCTCTTGGCCAATTACATACTCATCAAGAAAGTGGGCAATATTATGAGGTTTGATTGACTTGGGAAGGGAAAATCTAAAGCCGGCAGAAGAATTCTTTCCAACTTCCTCATTGACGATAATTTGAGCCTGTTCTACACAATTCTCGCAAATATTAGCATCAATACCTGAAACCAATATTTTAGTCTCATTTTTTAATTTACCACAAAAGGAACAATTTGATATTTTGGTTTTATCAGCCATTGTAAATAGAATAAATGTAGGTCAGTTTGCTTATTTTTTCCGAATGAGAACTTCATCAATCATACCATAATCCATAGCTTCTTGTGCCTTCATCCAGAAATCACGGTCAGAATCTTGTTCAATTTTTTCATAGGTTTGACCTGAATGCTCGCTCAGAATATCGTACAACTCTTTTTTCAATTTTCTAATTTCATTTATCGTAATCTGAACGTCACTGGCTTTGCCGCCAGCCCCGCCTAAAGGCTGGTGAATCATTACTCGACTGTGTCTTAGAGCTGTTCTTTTACCCTTGGTTCCTGCACACAATAAAACTGCCCCCATTGACGCTGCCATGCCTGTGCATATTGTAGCAACATCAGGAAGAATATACTGCATGGTATCGTAAATGCCAAGGCCAGCATAAACTCCACCTCCTGGACTATTTACATATATTTGAACGTCGCTTTTCGCATCTATTGACTCTAAAAATAGAAGTTGTGCAGTCACAATATTAGCTACGGTATCATCAATGGGAACTCCCAGAAATATTATTCTATCCATCATCAAACGAGAGAAAACATCCATTGCTACGGCATTCATTTTTCGCTCTTCAATAATATTAGGCGTGATCATATAATTATGGATCGAAGCATAGTCATCATATACTGAACCACTAATTCCTTGATGTTTTACTGCAAAATCTCTTACTTCTTTGTCAAAATTTTTCATATTCTAGGCAACTATTGTTTGTAAAATTCTTCTAAACTAACTTTTTTATCCTTAGTTTTTATTTGTCCTTTAAAAAATTCGAACAATTTTTCTTCTAATAAAGTTTCACGTGTCTGGCTAGAGTGATCTTTTTTGGCCATCATATTCTGAACAAATTTTTCCATTTCCTCTTGAGGCATGTCAGGAATTCCATAGCTAGCCATTTGTTGACGAACTTGATCAGCGGTGCGTGCCTTCACCTCTTCCATACTTACATCCACACCATTCTCTTTGCTAACTTTTTTTACAATCAAACTCCATTTCAAATTTTTAGCAAATGCAGGATATTCCTTATCGATTTGTTCTTCGCTTATTGGGTTTTCGTTGGTCAATTTAATCCATCGCTTTAAAAAATCATCAGGAAAGGACATTGCTGTTTTCTCAATAAGTGTTTCAGCTAATTTATTGTAAAGCCTTGAATCCTCTTGTTTTTCGAAGTATACCTTAATCTCTTTTTCAATATGAGATCGCATCCCTGCCTCATCTTTCACATCACTTCCTTCACCATATACAGTTTTCAAGAAATCTTCTGTTATTTCAGCTGGATGCACTCGTTTTACATCTACTAAACTTGCTTGAACTCCGGGCAAGGTTTCAGGAGTTAAGTCCAAATTCAAAATTTGCTTAGCTAACTCATCTGCGGTCTTTTCAAAAGTCTTCTCTAAATCTTTGATCAGAAAGTTTTCTCCTTTTTTAAGGCCTTTTACTTTTTTCTGAATCTTTTGATCCTTAATCATATCCAATGCAATTGGCGCATTGTGGCTAATACCATTCTCTACTAAAGTATCATTCGAATCAATCTCATCAAATTGTAAGGTGAGCATGTCATCTTTTTCCATCTTTCCTAAAACTTCTTCAACATTTCCATATCGTTTACGCACACGATCCATTTCTTCATCAATCATTTTGGCGGTAATATCGATTACATCTTTATTTAGTGTGGGTTTCTTTTTGAAAAAGTCTAAATCGAACTCAGGAGCAAGCCCAATTTCATATTCAAAATCAAAATCTTTAAGGTCATTTATTTCGATATCAAATTTTTGATCTTTTTTGGGTAGTGGATTCCCTAAAACATCTAACTTATTTTCGATGATGTAATTATTAACTAACTCATTAAGCATCTCGTTAACGGTCTCCGCTAGAATATGGTTGCCGTACATCTTTTTAACAACTCCTAACGGAACTTGACCTCTTCGGAAGCCTTTCAAGTCAACTTTTTTACGATACTCGTTTAGTGATTTTAAAATCTTAGGTTCGTAATCTTCTTTCTTTACTTTAAGTTTCAGAATAGCATTTAAGCTATCTACATTTTCCTGAGTAATTTGCACAGATAGTAATTTTAATTAAGAATAATTCGTGAGCGTTTATTTATAAGAGTGCGGGTAAAGGGAGTCGAACCCCCACGCCTCGCGGCACTAGATCCTAAATCTAGCGTGTCTACCAATTCCACCATACCCGCATGTAAATGAACTTCGCTTCTAAAGCGGGTGCAAAGATAATATTTATTTGATTTTAAGTAGGATAAATCATCTTTTCTTTCTTTTTTTTTCGAATTCTAAAAAAAGCAACATTGAGTTGAGCAATATTTAGTAGTTTAGCAATACGTAGCGCTTAAGTATTAAAATGTTAGAAACTAAAGATATAACACTAAGTCCATCAGAGAAAAAGGAGATTTTAAAAGAGTATCGACGGCTTCTAGGAAATGTGCAGTTCAATCTTCGTAAAGGAGATAGAGAACGAATTCGTCAAGCTTTTGAAATGGCAATTGAACATCATGCTGGTATGCGCCGAAAATCGGGAGAACCTTATATTTTCCATCCCTTAGCAGTCGCGCGCATTGTGAGTGAAGAAATTGGCTTAGAAACGACTTCCATAGTTTGCGCCCTTCTTCATGATACTGTAGAAGATACTGAGCTAACTTTAGAGGACGTTGAACATGCATTTGATAAGAATACGGCTAAAATCATTAATGGACTTACAAAAATTTCGGGTGTTTTTGATTTAAACAGTTCCATTCAGGCAGAAAATTTCAGGAAACTTTTATTGACACTTACGGATGACATTCGGGTTATCTTAATTAAGCTAGCAGATCGATTGCATAATATGCGAACATTATTCAGTATGCCTCGTGATAAGCAGTTAAAAATAGCCTCTGAAACTGATTTCTTGTATGCGCCTATTGCTCATAGAATGGGATTGTACAAAGTGAAATCTGAGTTAGAAGATTTATCCATGAAATATCGGGAACCAGAGATGTATAAGTTCATAGCGAAAAAGTTGAACGAAACGAAGCGCTCAAGAAACAGATATATTAACAATTTCATTACCCCTTTAAATGATTTATTTTCTAAGAAAAAGTTAAATCTAGAGATTTATGGTCGCTCCAAGTCCATTCATTCTATTTGGAGCAAAATGAAAAAGCAAGGAGTTAGCTTTGAAGAAGTATATGACTTGTTCGCTATTCGAATAATTGTCAATAGTCCAGATGCAAAAGAAAAAAGTGATTGTTGGAATGTTTATTCGATAATTTCTGATTTATATAGACCCAACCCTAAACGATTAAGAGATTGGATCTCCAATCCAAAGTCTAACGGTTATGAAGCACTTCATACCACTGTTGTTGGGCTCAAAGGTAAATGGGTTGAGGTTCAGATACGTTCGAAGAGAATGCATGAGATTGCTGAAAAAGGAGTTGCTGCCCATTGGAAATACAAAGAAGGGGGAACTGTTCATTCGGAGGATGGAGTGGATCGATGGTTGGCTAGTATCCAATCCTTATTAAACGATAAAGAGCAAAATGCTTTGGAGATGGTTAACAACTTCAAAATGAATTTATTCAGCTCAGAAATATTTATTTTTACCCCTAAGGGAGATCTTAAACGTCTAAGAAGAGATGCAACTGCACTTGATTTTGCCTATGATGTTCACTCCGATATTGGAAATAAGTGCATTGGAGCGAAGGTTAATCAAAAGTTAGTGCCTTTAAGTTATATATTGAAAACAGGCGATCAGATTGAGATTTTAACTTCTAAGAAACAAAAACCAAATGAAGACTGGTTGAGTTTTGTGGTAACAGGTAAGGCTAAGAGTGCCGTAAAGAAAGCCATAAATGAGGAGTTGCGTCTCATTGCGGATGACGGTAAGCAAGTATTAATAAGAAAGTTTAAGCAGCTTAAAATTAATGCTGTTGATGAGAATTTTTGGACGATAAGCAATTACTTCAAACTTTCATCTCCATTGGATTTGTTTGTTGCGATTTCCAAAAACAAAATAAAGTTTGGAGACTTAAAAAATCTTGAAGTTGTTCATGGCATAGTTAAAGCTAAACGACCGAAAGTTCAAGTAAATAAAGATGATTTCCAAGAAACTATTGCTAAAACGCTGTCTAAGAATGCCGAGCTAATTATTATGGGGCAGAGTTCCGACCAATTGGATTATTCTTTTGCACCATGCTGTAATCCTATCCCAGGGGATGATGTATTTGGTTTTATTACAATAAACGATGGAATTAAAATCCATCGAACGACTTGTCCTAATTCGGTGCAATTGATGTCTAAGTATAGTTATCGAGTTGTAAAAACAAAATGGAATAATCAACGAGATGTAGCCTTTCTCTCGGGTTTAAAACTGAATGGCATAGATACTATGGGCGTTATTAGCCAAGTGTCTGAAATAATTACAAACAACTTACATATCAATATGAAATCGATTTCCTTCGAAAGTAAAGATGGAATATATGAAGGTAAAATAATGTTATATGTTACGGATAGTGAGCAGCTAGAAATTGTAATCAAACAAATGAAAGCGATTGAAGGACTCGTCTCTATTACCAGATTTGAAGTAGAAGAGGACCAAAGTGTATAAATGTTAGTACTTTTAGTAACATACTTTATAAAAACCTTTAAATTTGCCTCGTGCTTGCAAATACTGATACAATAGAAGCTGTAAAAGATATTTTTTCTACATATTTAGAAAAAAATGGGTTGCGTAAAACATCTGAACGTTTTGCTATCTTAGAAGAGATCTATTCAAGAGAAGATCATTTTGAGGCAGAAACATTGTACATTGATATCAAAAATAAAAATTTCAACGTGAGCAGGGCGACGGTATATAATACCTTGGACCTCCTAAATTCTTGTGATTTGATACGCAAGCATCAATTTGGTAAGAATTTAGCTCA
This sequence comes from Chitinophagales bacterium, assembly GCA_016777395.1. GTDB lineage: Bacteria > Bacteroidota > Bacteroidia > Chitinophagales > UBA8649 > JAFMKE01. The sequence goes on from JADHRO010000020.1 coordinate 14,014, forward strand.
GTACGAAAAGTCTTATGGATACAAGCAACACGATCATATTATTTGTGTAAAATGTGGCAAGGTCGTAGAGTTTTGCGATCCTAGAGTGCAGCAAATTAAAAATTTGATGGGAGGATTACTTGACTTCGAAATTACACATCATTCATTAAATTTGTTTGGATATTGTAGTGGTTGTCAATTAAATAAGAAAAATAAAAATTCACAAAATGGAAATTAGTAGAATAATTGAAAACAAGATAACTATCCTAGAATTAAGCGGCAATCTATTGGGTGAAAAAGATGCCAGTCCTATTCTTGAAGCGGTAGACATAAGTTTGGCTAATGACAGTAATCAATTTGTACTTGAGTTATCCAAAATGAAATTTATCAATAGCACAGGATTATCGGTGCTAATTAATATCCTTACTAAGAGTAAGAACGCCGGAGGAGATATGGTTATCGTTTCTATTCCAGAGCAACTAAGTAATTTATTAGCAATCACAAAATTGACGGATGTGTTTCCACAGGCGGCAACAAAAGAAGAAGCTATAGCTTCACTATAATTAAAGAAAACTTATGAATGTAGATGTTTTAATTGGAATGCAATGGGGCGATGAAGGCAAGGGTAAAATTGTCGATCATCTAGCACCTAAATATGATATCATCGCTCGTTTTCAGGGTGGTCCAAATGCAGGTCATACGCTTGTAGTAAATAATGAGAAAATTGTTTTGCATACAATTCCCTCTGGAATCTTGCATGATAATACGTATAATCTAATCGGCAACGGAGTAGTGATTAATCCAATCACCTTGTGTAAGGAAATCGAACAAGTAAAATCGTGGGGCGTAAATATCGAAAAATATCTATTGATTGCCGAAAAGGCGCACCTAATTTTACCTACGCATAAAGTGCTTGATGCTGCTTCTGAAGCATCGAAAGGAAAGGCAAAAATCGGGTCTACGTTGAGAGGGATAGGTCCAACTTATATGGATAAGACCGGAAGAAATGGCTTAAGAGTAGGAGATATTCTAACACCGGATTTTAGAGCGAAATATCAAAAATTAAAAGAGAAGCATCTTCAAATCATTGGTATGCATAATTTTGAATTTGATATCGTAGAGGAAGAAAAAGAATGGTTTGCGAGCATTGAAGAGTTGAAGCGTTTTACTATATTATCCGGTGAGTATTATGTAAATAATGCGCTGTTAAACAATAAAAAAATATTAGCTGAAGGCGCTCAGGGCTCGATGCTTGATATTGATTTTGGCACCTATCCATTTGTAACATCTTCGAATACAATAACTTCAGGAGCATGCAACGGCTTAGGTGTTGCTCCAAATAAAATTAAAGAGGTTATTGG
>JADHRO010000021.1 GCA_016777395.1 Chitinophagales bacterium
TGCAATGATATTTGCTCTTATAGGAGTTCCAATTAAGGCTAAATCTCCAATTACATCTAACAACTTATGACGAGCTGGCTCATTAGGGTAACGCAATGTGACATTATTTAGAATACCCTCTTTTTCTACCGCAACATCGGGTTTGTCAAAAATTACACGCAGTTTTTCAAGTTCCTTCTCACTAACAGCCCGATCGACAACAACAATTGCATTGTTTAAATCGCCCCCTTTTATCAAATTCGCTTCTACCAGATACTCCAATTCATGTAAAAAGCAGAAGGTCCTTGCCTTCGAAAACTCTTGTTCAAAATCTGCAATATTATCGATGGAAGAATGCTGTTGGCCCAAAACTTTTGATTGATAATCAATTAGTGCTGTAATTTTATAGTTTGAACTTGGCATTGCAAGCATCTCTACACCCTTTTCTTCATCAAAGTATTTAATGGTTTCTCTTAGCTCGTAAATTTCTCTTTCTTCGGCTTGCTCCTCCAAACCAGCGGCTAATAACACTTCAATAAATGGCGCTGAACTGCCATCCATAATAGGTATTTCAATCCCATCCAATTCGATTAATAAATTATCGATTTGAAGACCATATATTCCTGCCATTAAATGTTCAACCGTAGCAACTTTAACCCCGTTCTTCTCAAGGGTAGTTCCACGGTCAACAGAGACCACCAAGTCGCAATCCGCAGGTATAACAGGTTGATCAGGGCTATCTACACGTTTGAATTTTATTCCAAAATTAGGTGCTGCAGGATGAAAGGTAAGCGTAACGGACTCACCTGTATGCAAACCAACCCCACTTAACTGAATTGATTTTTTTATAGTTTGTTGATGTAAATTCATTCTTAATTTTTAGACAAGATCTTTTCTAGTTTTTCTATTCTATCCATTAACTCACCAATTTTTCGAGTATGAGCAATGTTTTTATAATGTTGACGAAAGGGTTCAGCCGGTGACCCACTAATAGAAGCCCCTGGATTTTCAATTGATTTACTCACTCCACTTTGTGCATTGATTTTGACGCCATCTGCTATTTGTATATGACCAACAAATCCAGCTTGACCGCCTACCATTACGTGCTTACCAAGCTTAGTGCTTCCTGAAACTCCTGCCTGAGCTGCTATAACACTGTGCGATCCGACCTCCACATTGTGGGCTATTTGAACAAGATTATCCAGCTTCGCGCCATCCTTGATCAACGTGCTACCAAGAGTAGCCCTATCAATCACCGTATTGGCTCCAATTTCTACATCATTTCCAATTTTAACATTACCCGTTTGGGGTACTTTGATAAAGGAACCATCTTTTTGAGGTGCAAAGCCAAAACCATCACTACCGATGACCACTCCTGAGTGAATAATGCATCGTTCGCCAAGTAGACTATCTCGATGAATCTTAACACCCGCAGAAATGGTGGAATTCTTTTCTATCGATACTGAATCTCCTATATAGCAATTAGGATAAACTTTCACTCCCTCACCGACTGTAACATTCGAGCCAATATATGAAAATGCGCCAATGTATGCGGTAGGATGGATGTTTGCGGATTCATGAATGAAAGAAGGTTGCTCTATTCCTCTTTTAATAGCAGTAGATTCCGTAGAAAATTTTTCTAGAAGAATTGCAAAGCTGTTGTACGGATCTTTAACCCGCAAAAAAGTTGTGCCATTCTTGTTTTTTAGAAGTGAATTTTCTGAAACTACCAAAACCCCAGCATGCGTTGTTTCCGCATAATGCTCATATTTCGGATTAGCAATAAAACAAAGTGAATCTCTATCTGCTTCTTCTATTTTAACTAATTTGTTAACTATAGCTTTAGGATTACCTTCTATTTTGGCATCTAACAGTATGGCAAGTTCTTGAGCAGTTACGCGCATGGGACAAAAATAACAATTAATTCATTATTACGTGAATTTCAATTGAACTAGTTCTTCTTGGGATAGCAGCAATAATACTTACTTACAGCTTTCTGCATGGCAAGTGAACTCCACTGGTCTGATGCATCAGCAAAATCCTTCACCTTGCCACCCTTCATTAGAATTTTAATTTTAGCATGCTTAGGGTTGTAGAGATAGCTTGTTATCTCCTGATTAATCAAAAGATATTCGGCATCTTTCTCTGAGACCCCAAAACGTTTAATTATATCATTTCTAATCGCTGAAATTTCCTCCTCCTCAAACTGATGATCCTGAAGTTTAATCTTGAATAAATTTCGATTAACTAAACAATTGGCCAAATGTGCAAGGATTTTATCCTCACTATTCATCCATACTTTAATAGCTGCAAGGATATCAATATCATCTAAATTTGAATACCTTATTAAGGTACGCTCATCGAATTCAAAATTGGATTGATTCACTTCATTTTCAATAAAAAACATAAGCGCTTTTGAGCATTCCAATACTATCCCTTGATTGACCAAATGTTTTGCCCTGAGAATAAGTTTAACCAACATTTCCTCTGCACATATAACTGTTTTATGCAAATAAACCTGCCAATACATGATCCTTCTTGAAATAAGAAATTTTTCTACAGAGTATATGCCTTTTGCTTCGACTACCATTTCATTATCGACAACATCCATCATATCTATCAAACGATTGTAGTTAATAACCCCTTCACTCACCCCCGTAAAAAAGCTATCTCGAGTGAGGTAATCTAAACGATCCACATCTAACTGCCCACTAACCAATTGGTATAAAAAACGCTTCGGATACTCATCCTTAAAAATCCGGATAGCGACATCCAATTGCCCATTGAAAATTGCATTAAGTTTAGCCATAAACATCAGGGAAATTTTCTCATGAGCGAGGTCTTGAATTAAGGTGTTCTCGAGGGTGTGAGAAAATGGCCCATGTCCTATATCATGCAAAAGTATTGCAATTTGAGCTCCACGCTCCTCTTCTTCCGTAATTTCCACCCCTTTTTGTTTCAAAGTAAAAAGAGCTTTTCGCATTAGGTGATAGGCACCCAAGGCATGGTGAAATCGAGTATGATTTGCTCCAGGATACACAAAATCAGTTAAGCCCAATTGCTTAATTCGCTTTAAACGCTGAAAGAAAGGATGCTCAATGATTTGATAAATCAAAGGATCATTAACGGCAATGAAACCATGAACTGGGTCGTTGATTACTTTTTGCTTCATCATATATGCAAATATAAGTTTTTACGGCAGAAACAATACCCCTTTCACATCTAATAACCGATACCTTAGTTTTCATTATTTGTTGTATTTTCACACAAACTTAAGTCATGAAAAAACTTCTTTTTTTTTTAATCTTATCGGCTAATACTATGTATGCGCAGCAGCAAATACATAAATGCTACACGACTGAGTATATTCAAATATTGGAGCAAAAAACTCCCGATTTCAAGAATAATGTTCACTCATTGTTTAACGCAGCAAAAGTTCATAGTGAAAAATTTCATGAGCATAAATCAACAAATGCATCACCCGATACTGTTTTTCGAATTCCTGTTGTTTTTCATGTGGTGTTTAATGGGAGTAATCAAAATACAAACTACGCATTATTGCAAAGTCAGCTTGATGTTCTAAATGAAGATTTTCGCCGATTAAATGGAGACACAAGCAATACTAGAGCCATTTTTAAGGATAGAGCAAGTGATGTTGGCTTTGAGTTCTTTTTTGCGACTATCGATCCTGAGGGCAACCCAAGCAATGGAGTGACAAGGACATCAACGTCTACGACCTTTAGTTTTTTCAACCTAGATGGGATGAAATCCTCTTCTTCGGGAGGTAAAGATGCGTGGGATACAGACAAATATTTAAATATTTGGATTTGTGATTTAGGTGGAGCAATCCTAGGTTTTGCTTATCCGCCATCAAGTGCTCCAAATTGGCCGGCAGGTCAAGGTGCAGGCAACCCAAGTGAAGAAGGTGTAGTCTTGCATTATGAGGTTGTCGGCAGAAACAACCCTTTAGCTTCAGGTCAACTCTCTATAGCAGACCAAGGCAGAACGGCAGTGCATGAAGTTGGTCATTATTGGGGCTTGCGGCATATTTGGGGAGATAGCGGAAATCCATTTTTAGGAACACCCGATTGCGACATAACGCAGGATGATGGATTTTTGGATACCCCTCATATGGGTAACAACTCACAGCAAGCAGGATGTAGCTTCAGTAAAAACTCTTGCACCAATGGAGAAACACCAGATGAACCAGATATGGTAGAAAATTACATGGATTATTCCACGGAGTCCTGCCAAAATATGTTCACCCAACAACAAGCAGGCTTAATGAGAAGTATGGCTGTAATTGGTCGTCCTAACGTAGTTCATGTCATTCAAGACGAACAGTTCAGCTTAAATACTGGCGATTGGATTGTGGTGAATGGAACAGACACCTTTCAAATCGTAGCAGGTGTTACGATCGACCTACAAGCTGGAGATGAAGTCATGTTTCTTAATGAGAATAATGGGTTTAACTATACTGTAACGGATGCAAATGTTTCTGTTATGGTCTCAGCAACAGCAAATGCTACTGAAAATGGAACGATTAGCTTCTCTTCCAGCGCGACAAGCACCAAAAATCTTATCAGCAAAGACTTCTCTATTTTCCCTAATCCAAGCAAGGATGTTTTCAATATTCAACATCAATTGGAGGGCAATCAGCTTTATATGAGCTTGTATAATCAAGTGGGTAAGTTAATCATGAATGAGCCAATCGCAGGTAAAAATAATCAGTTTGATACTAAAGGACTGACCAACGGTGTTTACTTTATACAGATTAGAAATAATTCTTCACTGCTTAGTGTTTCAAAACTGAGTGTAATGAAATAAAAAACCAAAAATGATGAAAGTCTTAGCATTCGCAGGAAGCAATAGTAAAGCCTCAATAAATAAACAGTTAGTGGAGTATGCCGCCTCCCTTTTGGAGGATGCAATGGTGGAACTGATAGATATCAATGATTTTGAAATGACCATATTTGGCATAGACAAGGAAAATGAGCAGGGAATACCTGATTTAGCTTATACCTTTGCTGATAAAATTGCTCATTCGGATATCATACTCATCTCACTAGCGGAACACAACGGCGCATATTCTGCTGCATTTAAAAATATATTCGATTGGATTTCTCGAATACCAAATCAATCCGTTTTTCAAGATAAAGGTGTTTTTATCCTAGCGACGTCTACAGGAGCCAGAGGCGGTGCAGGTGTTCTTGAAATGGCGAAGAGTCGTTTTCCATGGAATGGAGGAAAAGTTTTAGCTACCTTTTCCCTTCCTAGCTTTGAGGAAACATTTCAACCTGGTTTTGGTATTATCAATGAAAGTTTAAAGGAAGAACTACTGCAAAAAATTGCAAAAATTAAGTTAGATTTTTCTGCAAATTAGGTAGTTTTCAATTTTAAGGCAATTTAACTATCGCTCGCTAAAATAAAATAGGTGATTAAGAAGTTTAATTACTGTAAACTGGGGAATTCCATCTTACTAATTGACGGTCTAAAATATCTGTTAAAAAATAAAAAATATGTCAAAAATTAGAATCCTGTGGGCTGATGATGAAATTGATTTGCTTAAACCACAAATCATGTTCCTTGAAAATAAAGGATATGAAATAATACCAGTAACTAATGGGCAAGATGCCATTGATAAGGTTAAAGAGGAAGAAGTGGATGTAGTCTTTCTCGATGAATCAATGCCCGGTTTATCCGGACTTGAAACGCTGCCTAAAATAAAGGAAATTCGGCAACACCTTCCCGTAGTTATGATAACCAAAAATGAAGAAGAGGACTTAATGGAGGAGGCTATAGGTTCTCAAATTACGGACTATCTAATTAAGCCTGTAAAATCTCAGCAAATACTACTTACCTTAAAAAAAATAGTAGACAATAAACGATTAGTGAAAGCAAAGACTCAATCGAATTATCAGCAAGAATTTCAACGACTTTTCATGCGAATGCAAGACCATTTAGATTATAACGAATGGGCAGATTTATATAAGAAATTGGTGTTTTGGGAATTGGAATTGGAGAAGTCTAACACCTATGAAATGGCAGAAATTTTAGCATCGCAGAAAACAGAAGCCAATCGAGAATTTTGCAAGTATGTTAGTAAAAACTATTTAGACTGGTTCAGTGAAGATGAAGACAAGCCTCTTCTTTCACATAATCTATTTAAAGAGCGCGTATTTGATTTATTAAAAGAGGATAAACCTACTTACTTTATCCTGATCGATAATTTACGATATGACCAATGGAAAATACTCGAACCTTCCTTATTGGATAATTTTAAAGTGCAAAATGAGGAAATGTTTTATAGCATCTTACCAACAGCTACTCAGTATGCAAGAAATTCAATTTTTAGCGGACTAACGCCGCTTCAGATTAAAGAACATTACCCAAATTATTGGAAAAATGATGAGGAAGATGGAGGTAAAAACTTATACGAAGAAGAACTGGTTAAAGCGCTTATTAAAAGAAACTTCAAAGACGATTTAAAAATTTCATATACCAAAGTAACCAACTTTGGAAAAGGAAAAGATTTAGAAGACAAAATTCTAAATGGAATGAATAATCGCTTGAATGTCATAGTATATAACTTTGTCGATACCATTTCGCACGCAAAAACGGAGATGGATATGATTAAAGAATTGGCTAGTGATGACAGTGCCTACCGATCTTTGACCTTGAGTTGGTTTGAACACTCTCCTCTACAAAATGCCATTAAGAAACTAGCCAATAAAGACGTAAATATTGTTATTACAACTGATCACGGAACAAAGTTAGTTTCCCATCCTTCAAAATGCAGTGGAGACAGAGATACAACATCTAACATCCGATACAAAACTGGTAAAAGTTTAGCATTTGATGCACGGGATGTATTCGAAATTAAGAATCCTGAAGATGCTCAACTACCCGCTTCTCGATTAAGTTCAAGTTATATCTTTGCAAAAGATGACAATTACCTAATTTATCAAAACAACTACAACAAGTTTGCCACTTACTTCAAAGACACCTTTCAACATGGCGGACTTTCTCTAGAAGAAATGATCATTCCATTTGTTGTTTTAAAAAGCAAATAGTCATGGAGTACACTATTCATAGTTTAGATGAATTAAACATACTTGCGAAGCAGTTAATTAATCAAGTTAAACAAGAAAGAATTATTCTGTTTGAGGGTGAAATGGGAGCAGGAAAAACCAGTTTAATCAAAGCCATTTGTAAAGAAATTGGCTACTCAGAAGATGTAACTAGCCCTACATACTCTATTGTTAATGAATACACTAATAACAATATTCTAATCTATCACTTTGACTTATTCCGCTTAAAGAACTTAGAAGAGATCTTGGATATCGGGTTTGAAGAATATATAGACAGCACGGCAATCTGTTTAGTGGAATGGCCGGATAAAGCAATGGACCTTATAGACCATGGTATGAAGATTCAAATAAAGAAAATAGATGTAAATAGCAGAAAAATTAGTACTTTTAACTTTTAGCTAAGTTCTAATTATTTATGTCTACCCAGGGAAAAAAATTTGAAGGAATTACCAAGAAACTTGGCTTATTGCCGCAAGAACAGGTTGCTTTAGCAGGAACAAAGGATGGTAAATTGTTTATTGGCCTACCTAGAGAACGAACCTTTGAAGAAAAAAGAATTGGATTAACGCCAGATGCCGTGGAGTTACTTATCGCTAATGGCCATCAAGTAATTGTTGAGCATGATGCAGGAAAAGCTTGTGGTTTTTTCGATTACATGTATTCTGAAGCAGGAGCAGAAATCACCAAAAATACTGAGGAGGTTTTCAAAGCAAATATTGTCATTAAAGTTGCTCCACCTACCCTTTTTGAAATTGAGTTGATGCAGCCTGGACATCATCTTATATCTCCGATACATATGCCGAGCATTACAAAAGAGTATCTGTATGCTTTAATGAAGAAAAAAATTAATGCTATCGCATATGAATTCCTCAGAGATGAGTCAGGCAATTATCCTTTTGTAAGCGCAATGAGCGAAATAGCAGGTTCTAATGCTGTTTTGATAGGTGCAGAGCTCTTAAGCAATGCCCACAACGGCAAGGGATTACTTCTCGGAGGTATCTCGGGAGTGCCCCCAGCAAAAGTAGTAATCATTGGTGCTGGAGTTGTTGGAACATTTGCTTCCCGCGCTGCGATTGGTCTTGGAGCGCTAGTATCAATTTTTGACAATGACGTTCACCGATTAAGTGATTTACAGAACAATATTGGCCAGCGAGTATTTAACTCAGTAATAACTCCAGAGGTACTTAAAAGGGAATTAGAACAAGCGGACCTACTGATTGGTGCAGTCCACAGCAAAACTGGAAGAACTCCCGTAATTGTTTCAGAAGAAATGATTACAAGCATGAAAGCGGGCTCTGTGGTTGTTGATGTAAGTATTGATCAAGGTGGTTGTTTTGAGACAAGCGAAATGACAACCCTCAAGAAACCTACATTTGTCAAACATGAAGTGATTCATTATTGTGTGCCAAACATACCTTCAAGGGTTTCTCAAACGGCAAGTTATGCATTCAGTCACCTACTCACCCCGATATTGTTTAAAGCTCATGAGCATGGCGGAATGGAAAGTTGGGTGCGAATGGATAGAGGAACATGTCTTGGCTTATACACTTACAATGGCCATTTAACTCAGCGAAATTTATCTCAAATTTTTGATATTAAATTCACCAATTTGGATTTGATATTTAGTGCAGGAATATAACCACTATAAAAATTGAGCCTTATCGAGATTCAACCAGCTCAAAGTAGAATTACAGAAAATATCATCTACTGTTTCTTCCGATAATCCCATTTCACTTATAAACTTACCAATTTCCAAATCTCCTAGAGGAAAAGGATAATCTGTCCCTAAACATACTCGGTCGCTTCCCTGTAAATCGAGTACATAGTTTAACATCTTATCATCATGAGTGATACTGTCTACCCAAAATTTACCGAGATATTCTTTAGGATTGACTGGATTATCAATAGCCACAAGATCCGGTCGACAATTAAAACCATGCTCCACCCGACCTATTGTAGATAAGAAAGAACCACTAGCATGGGAAAAACAAAAACGCAGTTTCGGAAATTTCGCCAAAACCCCTGAAAAAATCAGGGAGCAAATCGCTCTACTCGTTTCTGCAGGCATTCCCACCAACCATGGCAACCAATATTTCTCCATACTATTAAAGCCCATCATATTCCAAGGATGAATCATAATCGCCATCCCTAGCCGCTCTGCAGCTTCATATATAGGGAAAAACCGTTCATCACTTAAGTTGATATCATTGATATTTGATCCAATTTGAATGCCGGGCAAATTAAGCACTGTCTTACATCGCTCTAATTCTTGAATAGCATACGCTGTATCCTGCATAGGCAAAGTACCCAAAGCAATATAATTTTTAGGGTATTTCTGCTGTAAATTAGCGATATCATCATTTAAAAATTGTGCTACTTCTAAACCATCCTTTGGCTTTGCCCAATAAGAAAGAAGTACTGGAACTGTACATACTACCTGAACCTGTGTTTCAAATCGTTCATATTCTTTAATACGATATTCTGGATCCCAACAATTAACAAAGATCTCCCTAAAAAACTCATTACCCTTCATCATTCGGGCATAATTTTTTTTATGGAAATCCAAATAAATAAAATCTCCGTAACCAAACTTATCCGCCCATCTAGGTATATTCTTAGGTAAGATATGACTATGCATGTCTATTTTCAGCATGCTACAAAGAAACGAAATTTTAATGAAACAACATGGACAAAAGCCCTCAGGAAACCGACCAAGTATTCTTGAACAGTGTTATTTACATCTTCCTAATGTATAGCGCATTACTCCGGCACAATTAGCAGTGCAACTATTGCTATACGTTTTAAAATCACAGCCGCAAACAGGCTCATATTGTTGCGTGCAGATACAATCATCTTTGATTACTCCCATACAATCTTGTTGAATACTATTTTTCTTTGAGCAGCCCGTTACATAAGCAATTGTTATCAAAAGCCCTATATAAAAAAATTTATCCATCAGTTAACCTTCTTAGAAAGTGAAATCAATTTTTTGGTGCATTGGTTTCTTAAACCTGTTCTTATGCAGCCCAAATTTACAAAAAGACGCCGATATCGTTTTATATAATTTATGGTTGGATAAATCTACTCAAAGCTAAGAGGTCATCACGCAATAGAAATATAGGCACAAACTATTATTCTTAATTTTCAGCAATGAAATCATTTTGTAAAGAATGCGAATCCACCCTCATAGGTAGAATAGATAAAAAATTTTGTAATGACTATTGTCGCGCAAGTTATCATAGTCGGCAAAACAGAACAAGCAATCAAACCATACGACTAATTAACCGCTGCCTAAGACGAAATAGGAAGATCTTGGAAGATTATTATCTAAAAAATGGACCACTTGTTAATCAAAACTATCTCCTTAGCCAAAATTTCAACTTTACTTTTTGCACACATCACATTGATGAGACCCAAATGAAGCACTATTATGATTATGCTATACAGCCAACTGATTCCATTAATTATGAAATAATTCGAGCAGAAGAATAGGATCGGATTACCCTTCGAAGCAGGAAAGAACGAGGTCTTTTTCAGAAAGCTTCAATTCTTGGTCAGTTAGCTTCCAGGATATTGCTAGTTTTGGACAGTTATACAATAATCCACCTTCACTCTCTTTGTTGTAATAATTATCACATTTATAACTAAAGATTGCCGTATCGCTTAGCACTAAGAAACCGTGGGCGAATCCTCTAGGAATAAATAACTGTTTACGATTCTCTCCGGAAAGTATTACTGAATAGTGTTTGCCATAGCTTGTTGACCCTTCTCTTAAATCAACCACCACATCCTGCACTTCGCCTTGCAAAACACGCACTAATTTTGCTTGAGCATACCTACCACGCTGAAAATGCATTCCACGCAGCACCCCTTTAGTTGATTTAGATTCATTATCTTGAACAAAATCAATGTTTAAATTTGTATTTGCCTCAAATATTTGTTTATTAAAGCCTTCAAAGAAATACCCTCTATTATCCGGAAAAACAGTTGGTTCAATTAACCATAAATCCTTCATTCCTGCCGATGTAAACTTCATTTTATAATACTTTATTCTTCAATTGATCTTGCTGAATCAAATCCATTAAGGATTCACTTTCCAATAACTTATCTAAATACATCAGTTGGGTTGGATTATGTAAATCAGTTCCAACAAAATCGATCATTCTCCCACGAATTAAATGCTCCCCTATCTTTTGAGCTACAGGACCATATGCCCCCACTAAAGAGAATAAGTTAAGCTGAAACAAAACCCCTGTATCTTTAAGTGCTTTTAACTTAGATAAATTCTTGTCAGCCATATAATTATAACGCTCAGGATGAGCTAATATAGGCCTATATCCATCCAATCCTAGGTTAAAGATCACCTTTTCAGCATCTGTTGGCCGAAACATATATGAAAATTCAAATAATACATAATTATTTCCAAATGGCATTAAATCCTTTTGTTTGATTAGATCCTGAAAATGTCCATCCAAGTAATACTCAGAAGAACATTTTAGTTCGATGTCTACTTTGTTTTTTTCTAGATAATTATTGAGAGACTCCGCACCCTTTTGGATAATACTGGCAGTATTGTCATATCCTCCGCTCATGATATGGGGTGTGGTAATCAATTTTGAAAAACCATAGTCTTTTAGGCTTGAAATCATTTCCAAAGACTGTTCATTTGAATTTGAACCATCATCAATACCGGGTATCAAATGCGAATGCATATCTACACCAATGGCAGACAGATCGCTTAGGATCTGTTTAGGTTTTGATTTAAATAAGTCTTTTAAAATACTAAACACATATCTATTTATAGGATTCGATGGTTATTGGTAGTCCATCTTTAAAACTAAACAAAGGTCGATATCCTAATAGTTCCTTAGCTTTTGAAATATCTGCTAAAGAATTCTTTACATCACCTTTCCGACTTTCTCTGTGAATTGCTTCTTGCTCACTTTCTAACGATTCTCTAATACAATTATATAAGTAATTGACTGAATAATTCTCTCCATAGGCTATGTTGTAGATTTGTCCAAAAGCTTGCTCATTTTCGCATAACATGGCCCGAATATTTGCTTGGACAGCATTTTCTACAAAAGTGAAATCTCGAGTTTGCTCGCCATCTCCATCTATAAAAACCGGACTTATTCTTTTCAACTTATCAATAAAAATTGGAATTACGGCGGCATATGGTCCGGAAGGATCTTGCCTTGGTCCAAAAACATTAAAATAACGTAAACCAATAATTTTCATTCCATAAGTCAGCCCAAACACCTTTGCATAAAGTTCATTCGTGTACTTTGAAACTGCATAAGGAGAAATTGGATCACCAATCTTATCTTCAAATTTTGGCAATGACTTTTCCGTGCCATAAACCGAAGAAGAACTAGCAAAAACAATTTTACTCACTTGGCAGTCCTTTGCTGCTATCATCATGTTTAAAAACCCATCCACATTAATTGAATTTGTTCGAGCAGGGTCTTTGATGGATCGAGGAACAGAACCCAATGCAGCCTGATGAGATAGATAATCTATGCCTTCACAGGCATGCAAGCAGGTTGCAGTATCCGTGATATCTCCTTCAATAAATTCAAAATTTGGATGACCTTCCCATTCTTGAATATTGGAATAATTTCCCGTAATCAGATTGTCGAGTACTCGAACAAGCCCGGCCTTATTTTTTAGCAAGTAAGCTACTATGTGCGAACCAATAAATCCGGCTCCACCGGTAACCAAAAACTTCTTGTCTTCAATGCTACCTTCGTGATACTTATTTTGGTACATCTCCATATTTAAGAAGTATATTGTTTAATGTAATAATTTTTATATGTTCCAGAGGTAACGTTACTCAACCATTCCTCATTTTTCAAATACCAGTCAACTGTTTTTTCTAAACCCTCTTCAAATTGAACTGAAGGCTCAAAGCCCAACTCTTTTTGAATCTTGCTTGCATCTATAGCATATCGCAAATCGTGACCAGGTCTGTCTTTCACAAAAGTTATCAATTTTTCATTAGTGCCCGGATCTCTTTGAAGTTTCTTATCCATTAACCTGCATAAAGTCTTTACTAATTCAATGTTTTGCCATTCGTTAAAACCACCAATGTTATAGGTTTCCCCTTTTTTACCTTGATGAAAAACCAAATCAATTGCTCTAGCATGGTCAAAAACCCACAACCAGTCCCTTGTATATTTGCCATTTCCATAAATGGGTAAAGCTTGATTATTTTTAATATTATTAATACATAGTGGAATCAATTTTTCAGGAAACTGATGAGAACCATAGTTGTTACTGCAATTAGAGATTACCACAGGCAATTCGTATGTGTCATGATAAGCTCTGACGAAATGATCACTGCTTGCTTTTGACGATGAATACGGACTATGCGGGTCATAGGACGTCTCTTCGGTAAAAAATCCTGTAGCGCCCAAACTACCATACACTTCATCCGTACTGACGTGATAAAACAATTTATCCTCAAAAGATTTCCAATGAAATTTAGCGGCGTTTAATAAGTTTACTGTTCCGATTACATTGGTCATGACAAATTCTAATGGATTAGATATCGAGCGGTCAACATGCGATTCAGCCGCGAGATGAATGACCCCATCAAATAATTCTTTCTCAAACAACTTATGAATAAAGTCAGCATCTACGATGTCACCTTTTACAAAATTGTAATTTGGATTATCCTCAATATCTTTGAGATTTTCAAGATTACCTGCATAAGTCAACTTATCCAAATTATATATCTGATATTCAGGATAATTCTTCAAAAACATTCGAACCACATGGGATCCAATAAATCCAGCCCCTCCCGTTATTAGTATCTTTTTCATAGAATTTTATAATGACCAATATTCTAAACTCTTAATTTTACCTCTAAAAATACCTTTAATGTCTACCAGTATTGAGTTTTCCGTTGTGATACTATCAAAATATGCATCATCGCATGCTAAATACTTATCGTGATTAACTGCAACAATTATTGCATCATACTTAGTCTCCACCTCGTCAATTAGCTCAATTCCATATTCTTCTTTCATCTCTCTTTTTTCAGCATATGCATCTGTTACATCCACATTAACCGAAAAGCCTTTAAGCTCTTTAATAACATCGACAACTTTTGAATTCCTTATATCCGCCACATCCTCTTTAAAAGTGGATCCCATAACC
Organism: Chitinophagales bacterium; assembly: GCA_016777395.1. Taxonomy (GTDB): domain Bacteria; phylum Bacteroidota; class Bacteroidia; order Chitinophagales; family UBA8649; genus JAFMKE01. The sequence continues at coordinate 14,235 of JADHRO010000021.1, forward strand.
AAGACTTTAGCACTAGCAATTTGTTTACCATTCTTGATAAGCTTTTGAACTAAACGTTGGGCAACGTAGGCACCCATACTGTCATTGATTCTTCTACCAGACAAGATTACTTCAGGCTTATATCCTAGACCTATAGCTTTATAGGTTAAGTAGTAAGGATCTACGCCAATACAATGCCCCCCAACGAGGCCGGGAAAAAACTTCAAGAAGTTCCATTTTGTTCCGGCTGCTTCTAGGACATCGAAAGTATTAATATCCATTCTGTCAAATATCTTAGAAAGCTCATTCATCAGCGCGATATTTAAATCTCTTTGGGTATTTTCGATAATTTTTGCAGCTTCAGCCACCTTAATGGTTGTTGCGCGATGAACTCCGGCTTCAACCACAAGCTCATAAACCTTTGCTATATTATCAAGTGATTCCTCATCACATCCAGAAACTACTTTTATAATTTTAGTAAGCGTATGTTCCTTGTCACCTGGATTGATTCGCTCAGGAGAATAACCAACCTTGAAATCGTTTACAAACTTTAATCCTGACATTTTTTCCAATACAGGAATACAATCTTCCTCGGTACAACCGGGATATACTGTAGACTCATAAACCACATAATCCCCTTCATTTAATACCTTGCCCACAGTTTCAGAAGCTTTTAAGACTGGAGTTAAATCTGGAACCTTGTGCAAGTCTACTGGAGTTGGAACAGCAACTATAAAGAAACTCGCATCTTTCAAATCATCAGGATTAGCGGTGAAATGAATATCAGCTCCTTCAAAGGCTTCTTTTTTAAGCTCTTGGCTAGGATCCACCCCATTTTTCATCATTTCTATACGACCAGGATGAATATCAAAACCAATAACCGAAACACTCTTAGCAAACTCAAGTGCAATTGGCAAGCCGACATAACCTAAACCAATCACTGCTAGTTTCTTCTCTTTATTAAGTATTTCCTGATACATAATCTATAACTTTAAAACCCTATCTAATTCTAATTTATATTCTT
>JADHRO010000022.1 GCA_016777395.1 Chitinophagales bacterium
CAAAGCTATTCTATATCAAATGCCACAGTAAATGATTGTTTTGCTAATTTTACTGATAGCGATGCAGGCAATAGTGTAAGTCCCTCATTTTATGGACACAATGAGGATTATACTTTTTCTATTTGTCCAAGTGGAGCGGACTCTATTGTCTTAAGCTTTGCTTCATTTTGTTCAGAGTTGAATTTAGATTTTATCACCTTTTATGATGGCCCTGATTTAAGTTCACCTCAAATTGGTATTTCTTATTCAGGTATTGTCAATATTCCACCAATCATCGCCACCAGTGGTTGTTTGACCGTACATTTTGTGAGTGATGCTTCCGTTGCATGTGAAGGATGGCAGGCATCTTGGGTAAGTATTATAAATACTCCAGCTAACCCTACTTTTGCCCCAATACCTAACCCATTATGCAATACGAACAGTTTTACGCTTACCTTGGATCATGATGTAGTTTGTTCTGCAGTGAACGCTGGAAGTTTTAACATTTTTGGGCCATCTAATCAGTCCGTTACTTCAATTACGCCAATAAATTGTTCAAATGGAACGAGCAATACTGTGCAAGTGGATTTTGCTCCCGGCTTAAACGCCAATGGCAATTATACCCTACAATTTTCAAGTGATTTCTTAGATGCATGTGATAGTCTGTGGCAATTGACTGCATTCGGAAATTTTACGGTTAATGATTGTCCTATATCTGTAGAAATACAATCACCAGATACTATCATTTGTACGGGAACTTGCACTACTCTTGAAGCAGTAGCATCGGGAGGAGATGGAAGTTATAACTATACTTGGAATAATGGCTTGCCAGCATCTGCAGGTCCACATATCATTTGTCCGCTTTCAAATACCATCTATACCTGCACAGTGACCGACGGGGCAGGAGCACCAGCGGGTTTTGTTCAAGTGATTGTCGAAGTGATACCTCCAGCTGTTCTTCCAGCAAATTTTACGATTTGTCAATCAGACCCCAATGTAGATTTAGATGCCGTGCCGAATTCGGGATATTGGGATGGACCCTGTTTTGGGAATGATACTTTAGCAGGTATTTTTCACCCGGGGTGGTGTGGAACAGGAGTTAAAACTATTTATTATAATAATGGGGGCTGCATTGATTCCATGGAAATAACAGTTAACCCAATGAGTGTTGGAGCAACCAATAAACTAGTTTGCCCAGGTAGTCCTCCTTTCAATATATGGACAAATAATCCCGGTGGAGTATTCACTGGAAATGGAATCACGGATTCACTGATGGGTACGTTCAATCCAGTTCTTGCGGGCCTCGGTGTTCACAATGTAATCTATTCAAATCCACCTTGTACCAATAGAACCAAAATCATTACAGTGGGTACAGCAACGATTCAAGCTGATGACACCGTTTGTATTAATAGTGATCGATTTACGCCTGTTTTTAATCCTAAGGGTGGAACATGGACGGGTCCTGGGGTCACGAATTGGTATTGGTGTAGATTCGATGCAGCAATAGCTGGATCGGGTACGCACGAATTGATTTATACCTATGGGAGTTGCTCGGATACTTTGCGCATGACGGTTATTGATATTGATGCGGGGTCAAATATGACCGTATGTCCTGCAGAAGCTCCTTTTAGTCTTGGTGGTGCTCCACTCGGCGGAGTTTGGACTGGTGCAGGGGTAGTAGATTCCATCTTAGGTATATTTGATCCGGGGTTTAATGGAGGGAATAACTTTAATACTTACCTCACTTACACTTTAAATGGCTGCGGTGATTCCATCCAAATTTATGGGAGAAATACAGTCATTGGATATTCTCCTTTGGGGTCTTTTTGTAATTATGATAGTGACTTAACACTTAATTATTCAAATACACAACGATCGCCAGGGGGAGGCGCTTGGAGCGGTAATGGGATAACTAATCCGAATGCTAACGGCACCTTTTCTCCGAGTATCGCCGGGACGGGAAATCATTATTTGTACTATTTAGCCAATACTTGTTTGGACAGTACCTTGGTAACCTTATTTCCTGACCCCATGTTAAGTGATACTTCCATATGCCTGGAACACTCAGCTTTCGATCTTGAAGCAATGGTCCCCGGGGGCTTTTGGAATGGTGATGGAATTGTAAACCCAATAGCAGGAACATTTTTGCCGGTAATAGCAGGAGTGGGCGTGCATTCAATAAGCTATTTAACACCGGATTCATGTATCTATTATATGGATATACGCGTCGATAGCCTACCGGCAGTAAACCTTACTGGATTACCTGAGTTATGGTGCTTTGCAGATACTAACTTTTTGCTAGTAGCCAATCCCTTAGGTGGAGTATGGAGTGGAGCAAGTTCGGATTCAATACTTAATCCTATTGTTGTTGGTTCCGGAGTTCATACAATAAACTATACGATAGGTTCGGGTGAGTGTGCAATCAATAATTCCAAATCTATTCAAGTATTGGATACCTTAAAGATTACTGTTTCTTATTCGGATACAAGTGTATGCCAAGGGGAATATCTTAGGATTTCTGCAGAGGCACTTGGAGGCGATTTTTTAAATTATTCCTTTGATTGGGATAATAATTTAGGCGGTTCCTCTGAAATAGTTTTTCAGGTTGACTCAAACAATACCTATACAGCAACTTTGAATGATGGCTGCAGTGATGAAGTAAGTGCAAGCATAATAGTAAATGTTTATCCTAGCTTCGAATTGCAATTCGACTCGAGTGATGCTGTTTGCTATGGTGAGCAAGGTTGGCTTAAAGTTATACCAAATCCACCAGGGCTTTATGCTATCGAATGGAATCAGGATAGTGCATTGAGTTTGGATAGCATAGCAGGTATAGCAGGACGATTTTATGATGTGCTTGTCATAGATCAGAATACGGGCTGTGTGCAATCAAATTCTATTCAAATACCTTCTTTTGGTCAAATTATTGCTGACTTCTTATCTTCCCCAAATGATCGTTGCCTTGATTTGTTAGATCCGGAGTTTTATTTTATTGACCAAAGTATCGGTGGAGATTCTGGAGCTTGGAGTTTTGGTGATGGTACAGGAAATAGTTATACGCCATTTGTCAATCTTTATCATGAATATCAAGATACAGGCAATTTCGAAGTGGTATTGCAAATTGTAAATGAGGGCGGCTGCATTGATCAGCAGGTACTAAGGGTTTGTGTAAAGCCCAAAACACTAGTTATCGCTCCAACGGCGTTCTCCCCAAACAACGATGGCATAAATGATGTTTTCTTTCTAAGAAGTATTGGAGCCAATGCCGCCAAATTATCCATTTTTAATCGCTGGGGTGAAATGGTATTTCAATCCAGTGATCTGGAACAAGCATGGGATGGTTCTTTTCTTGGCAGCATTCAGGAGGTAGGCACTTATACTTGGCACCTAAGCTATTTTTCTGTAGAAAACAAGAAAGAGAAATTAGAAAAAGGTTCTTTTCAACTTATTCGCTAGCTGAGCGCCTAAAACGAATACTTGTATTTTATCCCAAGCACAACATCTGCATCTGGATTAGCGGTATTTATTTCTTGTTGGAACATAATGGATGCGCCCACACGATGATGTTTATTGAGGTTGTGATTGGCACCAAAACTTAATCGGTATCTATCTAAGACATTTCTATTGTAGTAAAATGAATAGAACAACTCTCCTCCAATTCCTATTTCCCAGTGTTTATTGAATTTATAATCTACTTGCAGCTTATTCCTAATTTTATATTCTATTGGATCTTTGCTGTTGAAGTCTTGTTGAACATTAAATCGATAGCTTAGGGTGATGTCTTCAATCTTGTAACGGAATTGGTTACTCAATGCCAGCCTATTTCCAAAAGATCCATTCGTATAATAAGTGAATCGATAAATCAAACCTAAACGATAAAATTTGTTGGGCTTGTACGTGAAACCGGTTTCAGTTAATAAACTATTCAGCTTGCTAAGGTTGTCTTTCAATCTGATTTCTTCTTCAAACTTAAATTCAAATTGCTTATTTATTTTTTTCTCAACAGCTATACCGCTCCATAAGCCGGATTGGACTTGGGAAAAAGACCGATTCGCGAAGAAAGCGAGTGAGAGCAAAACCAATATTTTTTTCATTGACTATCGAATCTATCTTTCATGAACAACCCTTAGTCTGGCTGAATCTCTTATGTAATCTACTTCTAAAATGTCAAAACGAATAATAGGCTTTCCAATTCTCTTTTGCAAGTCCTCAAGCAATAAAGCTTCGTTTTCTGGTTTAATATTCTCAATGACTTCATATCGGATGGTTTGTGTAGTCACCCCGCTATTTGCCAGGTATCTCTCCAGAACATAAGTAATGAAAATAATAAAAGCATTGGTAAATAACAGCTCCGCATAGCTAATTTTTTTAGTTGCTAAAGCATTAATTACAGCAACTGCAATTACAATAAACATATAGGTCATTTCTTTAACCTGAATTTGTGCAGTTCGATAGCGAAGGATCGAGAAAACAGCAAATAAACCAAAAGCAAAGCCGATGTCTAGTTCCGCATTGCTGAAAAGATTACAAACGAAGAAAATAAGAGGACTGAACACCATGAAGGTAAAGATGTATTCACTATCCTTGCGAGTGGGTTGATAAATAAAATGAATAATGGAGTACGCAACAGTTAGGTTAAGTCCTAGTCTGAGGATTAGCTCATAAAAATCCACATCAAATAATTTAATGTCAAATATTCGAATAGCGTCTAATAACAGGGTATTTAATTCAATCATGTAGGGTTTTTTCTAGGTGACGAAGATTACGTTTGAAATTATTTCTTTTTAATTGATTATTTAAACTCAAAAAGCTAAAACAGTATTTACTGAAGCTATCCGAGTATACTTTATATTTTTTAAGTATCAGATTAAACTCGCTTGCATGTTTAAATCTATCCTGCTTTAACTCAGCAATGACCAGATTCTTAAAGCAATGTTCCTTTCCATTCCAACGGGCACGCAAATTAAGATCTAAGGTACATCTATCTTTCAATTCTTTATGAGCTAGGGTGATTCGTTGGAAATCGATTTGTAATTCTTGCGCAAAATCCTCAACTGGAATAGGGGCATTTTTATTGACAAAATCCACTATGCGCGGACTTCGAATGTGCTCTTCAGTAGTCATTGGAATACGGTTTTTGACCGTTCTAGACTTGTTGTTTTTTGTTTTTATCTCAATAAAACTCAGATCTGATTCAACATATTTCCGTATTCGAATCTTGGTTCGGCTAAGCCTTCCTCTTTGATGATTATGGTAGCACGAAAAATCTTCTGTATCGAAATATTGATTTTCATATTGAAGTAAGCTTACTCCCTCAATTTCCAATACCTTGTAATAAGCTTTTAAGTCTTTCAAAATTGCAGGTAGTTTGCGCTCATGAAAGATGTACTTGGTATCGTTTCGATTCAGGAGTTTTATCTCGTTCATTTCCTCAAGGTTCGTAGGGGAAAACGCATCAATATGTTTTTGAAGAGAATTCAATTAATTGATATATTTCTTAATATAGATAGTGTCTGCAAGGAATTCTTCTTTTCGCTCTTTTAACTCAATATCCACAAATTTAGGTTCTACACCACCGGGGCATGCTAAGCATTCAGAATAGACAAAAATAGAGTAATCTCCTTTATACAGATATTCAAAACGAAAAGAACCATCATAATTGGTTCGAGTTTCATCTGCATAATAGGCATTGTCTCCGTAAATAATGTAGACACGCTCTTCCGGAGCAGGATAATCCACAACAAATAGCTCTGTACCATCGATGTATTCTTCTATAATAATAACACCCTCAATACTATTTTTACCCCCAACACCTGGTTCTTTACTGCAACCTACAAGAAATATTAAACCTAAAATGCCAACTAATCCTTTTCTCATTTCACTACTATTTTTTTACTCATTCCATTAATATTGACAAAATAAATACCACTAGACCATTCAGCAGTGCTCACTTGTTTATCTTTTCCAAGATAAATCACTTGGCCCAAAACATCATAAATAGTAATATCAAAATCATCATGACCTTGCCATTCTATATAAATAAGCCCGACACTGGGGTTGGGGTAAACTTGAAACGGCGCTTGTCCATACCTATTGCTTATTGAAACTCCTGTGGTATCTTCTACGCCATTGTAGGCTTTAAATGTGGCTGTCATAAGTTGTAACGGTCCCGTTCCATTTGGAAATCGCCCATAGCTTGTATCTGCCCAAAAATAGACATACTTTATTTTGTCTAAAATATTAGCTCCATCTGTCAAATAAACAGATTCACCTCCTCCTGATAATTTAAAATTTGCATGAAGTCCTCCTTGCAGGGTATCGGCATCTGCCCAAACTATTAGGTAATCATCTGCAGCTAGCGTTGTACCTGCCGGAAATTTCCATCGAGTAAGATTGCTTCCCTTATCACTGAGATAATATGCACTCAAATCTATACTTAAATTTGAATTGTTGTACAATTCAATCCAATCATCAAACTCTCCATCCTGATCGGGTTGGGTGAAATCATTTCTTGCCTGTATTTCATTAAGTACAATATCCGTGCTTGTAGAAACGGTGTAAAACTCGTGTTCAGCTCTAGCTGGTGAAAAAATTCCAGCATCATTGTTCTCAGCATAAATGTAAAATTGGATATCCGTGGCTTCTACAGAAACAATAGAGGTGAATATATTATCTCCAGCAGTAGCATCTGCATTAGTTCCATCGTCATACATTTCCACTTTTACAAATCGATCACCCGCAAACAAGCGATAACCCAATATTACATCAGTTGAATTAACAACCTCCGCACTTACGATCAATTGCGTATTAGCAGGAACGGACTCATCATAGCTTATATTATTTATGGTAGGTGCCAAACTCGAAAACTCAGTGGTACTTTCTAAATAAGTCTTTCGCTCATCAAACAATTCTGTCAAGCCAATAAAACCTATTCCTGGGCTAACAGCTTCATTAACTGTGGCCGTTAAATTACTTTGAGCTTGCGTGAAACTATATATCGCATTGGCATCTGCTTGCAAGGAAGCTTCAAAAATGGATTGTAGGTTAATTGCACGTTCAAAATATAAATCATTCTCAATATTCTCTTCGTATATCGTTTTACAATGGGCAATATACATTCTTCGATATGTTGGGTTGTCAAATATTAACTTTAGCAAGGGCCATGTAGCATCATTTTCTCGCAAAAGGATATCCATTTCTGCTAAAGTTCCAACAGAAGGTCCTTGATTAATCATGCTAAAACTTCCCATGCTCTGATTCAAATCCCAGATAATAGGCGACATATTATCATTCTTTGAATTAATCAGGTAGTAATTTTGTTTGAAGGGCCCCGTGTATGAATCCAAATTTACCAATACATTGTTGTACGCCAACATCCAAATGGCTCTATCAATATCCATATAATCTTCTATCAAAACTGGCGCATTATCGACAATATTGGTTAAGCTTACAATATCTGCCCATCCCGTATCGCTATCCAACTCATAAAAGTCATAATAGCTCGCTTGGTTTGGACCCAAATACTCTAGGCTCGAGCCGCCATTTTGAATTTGGGAAGGACTACATTTTATTCGAGTAGCATCTCGGTTGGCATAAAGATATCGTTCTTGAAAGTCACTATTCACTGACTCCACATTATCATATAAGCCAATAAGAGTGCCATTTACATATACATTCATGTAATTACATTGTGGCGCATCCATATATTTTCGAGCAATTTCATAACCCAAGACTTGGCGAACAAAACTAGGGTCCTTATCACCTGTACTTAATTTAAGAACTTGATATCCATCATAATCTTGATTAATGAATTGATCTAACTTAATATTGAATGGGTTTTTGGTATTATTTGGGTTAAATGTGCTATTACCTTTGTATTTAACAACAACACTATCAAAGCTTTGCCCATTTATTTCGACGACCCCCATCAATCGTTCATCCAATCCATTGGCATAGTAGGTATCTAAAATTTGATCCCAATTTGATTGAGTAAAAGTTATCTCAATTGTTCCTACCGAAGCAAGGTCATACAAGCCCTGCCCCTGTATCCTACAAACCACAAGCATGAGACTTGCTAAAATTATTTTTTTCATAAACAGACCAACTATTTTTAATACTTAGACGTCAAATTAGGAACATTACCTCTTTAATACCGGTTAAAGTTAAGAAATCTTTAAAAATTGATTAAGAAAAGATGAATTATATTTAGATAGGTTTAAACCATAAAGGTTTTTCTTCCCCTTTCATATAATTGATATAGAGCTCTTCTTCAGCGGCAATAAAGCGCTTTGAATAAATACTAATCGTATTGTCATCAAAATCACATTCATGGTAACAATTAGCATTAGGGGAGTGATTGTATATGGAAATATATCCAAGCCCAATAGCGCTTTGGTTTTGCTGATGGCCCCAAATGAAGTAATAATCATGCAAAATAGTATTATGAATGATTTTTGTTTCATGGCTATTTAAAATAAGTATTGGAGAAACTTCGACTAGAGTATTCGCCTCGATTCCGTTTAGGGCAAAGACGCCTCTACCGCGTTTTTTACTTGATTTGACAATCAGTGAGGGATGAATATGGCTCATTTATAAAGTAGAATTAAGGATGATAGTTTTTTTGATAGGTACTAAGCTCTTGAATTAATCCAAGTAATTTTTACGCTAGTCTGCCAAAGTTTCATTAAACTTAGCATAAGCATGACTATAATCTATGCATTGAGCATTAAATATTGCCGCAATCATTAGGATTTCAGTTTAAGCTAAGTTAGTCTTTTTTTTTGCATAGTGGTCGATGAGATTTTGTGGCTACTTATTAAAAATGATTAACTTTATTGACTAATTTAAAATTATGTTTAGAGTCGTCTTATTTCTTTTTGTTTTTGTCTGCGGACAGTTGTATGCTCAAGAGAATCAATATAGTAAGGTTAAAGTTTGGGTGTTAGACAAATCAATAGAAGAGCTCAGTCAACTCGATGTTGCCGTTGATCATGGGAGTTATAAAAAGAATGTTTGGTTGATTACAGACCTTTCTTCAAACGAAATTGCAGAAGTGCAAGCTGCGGGGTTTGCAGTGGACGTACTTATAGCGGATGTTAAAGCACATTATCAGCAACAAAATGTTAGCCCTAAGATAAAGTCTATGAAGGCCCAAAACTGCGGAGTTTCTGGTTTTGAAATTCCTATTGTACAAAATTACGCCAATGGAAGTATGGGTGGTTTTTTTACCTATCAAGAAATGTTGGACAACTTGGATTCAATGGCCTCGAAATATCCTAATCTAATTTCTGCACGTGCACCTATTGATACATTTTTAAGTATTGAAAATCGACCCATTGAATGGCTGCGAATTTCAAGTAACCCTGCCTCTAGTTTTTCTAAGCCTGCAATTTTATACACGGCTTTGCATCATGCAAGAGAACCCGGCAGTATGCAGCAGTTGATTTATTATATGTGGTATGTTTTAGAGAATTATGAGGTTAATGAGGAGCTTCAATATGTAGTGGATAATGTGGAAATGTATTTTGTGCCTTGTATTAATCCCGATGGTTATGTCTACAATGAATTGACAGACCCCAACGGAGGAGGTATGCATAGAAAAAATAGAAGAAATGTGGGCACCAATAATAAGGGCGTTGATTTAAATCGAAACTACAGCTACGAATACGGTGGGGCAGGAACATCTAGCAATCCAAACAGTGACACTTATAAAGGGACAGGCCCATTTTCAGAGCCTGAAACTCAAGCAATGGAATGGTTTATAATTAATAATAATTTTAAAATTGCGTTAAACTACCATAGTTATGCAGATGCTTTATTGTTTCCTTGGGGTTATGAAGATAACTTTCAATGTCCAGATCATGACCTGCTTACTAATTTAACGGATTACCTAACGCAGGAAAATAATTATGATAATTATCAAAGTGCTTTGTTATATGAAGCTGCAGGCGATAGTGATGACTGGGCCTATGGCGAGCAAAATGATAAACCAAAAGTCTACGCAATGACACCAGAAATAGGTGGAAATAATGATGGTTTTTGGCCGAGTCAACAAAATATATTAGGGATTTGCCGAGAAAATGTTTTCCAGAATTTTGCGGCAGCAAAATCTTTGTTAGATGCTTATCAAATAAAGGATTTATCAGCTAGTATTATTGAAAACCCTAACTTTTCTTTAGACATAGAATTTCAGCGTTTAGGTCTTGAAAGCGGAGCTTATGCGCTTAGTATCGATGCAATAGATGCAACAATCAACAATGCGAATAACCCGCAGCTTGTTTCGGGACTAAATTTTGGCGAAAAACAAGTCATTAATTTTACTGGAGATCTAGATGTCAGCAGTATTCAAAACATGCAAATTAACTTTGTACTCGAAATCGCAACGGCAAATTACTCCTCCTATGACACCTTGGTAAAGTATTTTGGCGAAACACAACTGAGCTTTGATGGCACCAATGGAACCTTGGATGCTTGGGAGAATACAAATGATTGGGGATTGGATAACGATGCATATTCCGCCCCGACAAGTATAAGTGATTCTCCCGATGGAGATTACAGCAATAATGATGTAAACGAGTTAGTTTCAAATAGTGTTGATTTGAGTCAAGCGGAAATTGCAGTGCTCGAATTTTATGCAAAATGGGATATTGAAAAAGGCTATGATTATATGCAGTTGAGTGCTTCTCTTGATGGGACGAATTGGACGCCACTCTGCGGTAATTATACCGTTATAGGAAATGATAATCAAGACGAAAATGAGCCGATTTATGATGGTGTTCAAAGTTCTTGGGTTAAAGAATCGATAGATTTAAATGATTTTATAGGTGAAAATATTCAATTAAGGTTTCGAATAGTAACTGACATGTTTACGCGAGGAGATGGATTCAATTTCGATGACTTGAAAATACGAACTATAGGAGAAAGTCCTGCATCAAATATAGATTTATTATCTAGTGAAATTCGCGTTTTCCCGAATCCTTCAAAAGAAAGTGTTACCATAACTACTGCATTTAAAAACCCTAGTCGATTGGAAATAATTAATATGTTAGGCCAATCAAGAATGTCTGTAAATTTGTTGAGTGAATCTCAGGTGCTAACAACGGATATTTTGCCTGCTGGGATGTATTTCTTGAATTTTTATGAAGGGAATAAACTTCTAGGAGTTAAGAAACTGCTTATCGAGGAATAATTCAAATTTTATTCCTTCGGTTTAAAGCATTCAAATTTTTTACATCAATCCCTATTGTCCAATATAGGATTTGGCATTGGGGGACTATCCGGTTTATCAATGGAGTAATGGAACATTTTTTCAATCCAGGTCCAAGTGTTGTTTACCCATTCTAGCCCCTCATACGTTCCATCCGGGATATAAGTGAACCATGCACCCTCTTCAGCTTCGCTAGGAGCTACCAAATGGTCAAAAATCATTTGGTTCATCTCTTCATCAAAATTGAGCTTAACACTTGCTTTTTGATTATATTCTAAAAACATCCGATTTTTGATTTGAGTAATACCAAAGCTATCCGTAACGGAGATCAATGGAGCTCCAAAAACGGCTTGCTCATTTTCATCAAAAGAAAGAATCTCCAAAATCTTTCGATTGCTTACAAAATCAGCCTCATCATATCCAAGTAAGGTGTAATAGGACTTATCGGCTATTTCATGTTGTAAACACTTGTAGTAAATTGCACCGTACCAGTTATCGTGACTTAAAATTTCTTGGGGATGCACATTCATCGTATCCGAGTGGTCAAATAATGGAAGCATCTTAAGTTCTTTGCTATTCAGCTGTATCGCTCCATAGTAGCGATGAGTACCCAATGGCTCTTTTAACTGCCAGGTGAATATTCTAAAGCTATTATCAGGTGCATAAACTTTGACAAGACTAGCCAGGCGATCGAATGGAAATTGAAAGGAATTTTTCTCTTTTAAAATTGCGACAAAACGAGGAATAAAATCGTGAATGATTTCGACGCGTTCTTCAAAGGGGATGCTATCATTTTTAAATTGAACAACATTTTCCTGCAAAATTGCCTCTGCAGCTTTAAATTTTTTCAATTCCTTGTTGCTTAATTCCTGAGAAACCGCGAAACAACCGAGAAATATAAATAGAATACTTGCAAATACTTTCATAGGATAATTCTTCACGATTATAACGCAATTTGTTTGCCTTAATTTATTACTTACTTACTTAAGTACATGCTTTTAAGCTTTATTAACTCTCTAAAGTGGTCGTCTTGCGTGTCTTTTATAAAGTAAATAGCCTCTCCAGTGCTCTTCATTTCTGGCCCTAATTCTTTATTCACATTAGGGAATTTGTGAAAGGAAAATACAGGCTCTTTAATAGCAAACCCATCCAGCTCATTTTTAAAAGTATAGTCCTTTAATTTACTTACACCAAGCATCACTTTTGTTGCTACATTGAGGTAGGGTTCATTGTAAGCTTTACTGATAAAAGGAGTAGTTCTTGATGCTCTTGGGTTGGCTTCGATTACAAATACTTCATCATTTTTCACGGCAAATTGGATATTGATTAATCCTCTAACCTCTAGTGCTTCTGCAATTTGTTTAGTGTATACTTCCATTTTTTTAACCACATCCTTACCCAGAGAGAATGGAGGGAGTACCGCATTACTATCGCCAGAATGAATTCCTGCAGGTTCAATATGTTCCATAATACCCATAATATGAACATCATCACCATCTGAAATAGCATCGACTTCAGCTTCGGATGCTCTATCCAAAAAGTGATCAATAAGAATGTTGTTATTTGGATGATGTTTGATGATTTTAATCACCGCAGTGGTCAATTCATCATCATTAATCACAATTTTCATGCGTTGCCCCCCCAATACATAACTTGGTCTTACAAGAACAGGGTAGCCCACTTCATGCGCAACTTCTATAGCTTCCTCTGCTGTTTTTGCTGCTCCGTATCTTGGATAAGGAATATTTAACTCTTTCAGCTTATCTGAAAAACGTTCTCTATCCTCTGCCATATCCATATTGTCATAGGAAGTTCCAATTATCTTGATTCCAAAATCCTGCAGTTTTTCTGATAATTTCAAGGCTGTTTGGCCTCCAAGTTGAACAATAACTCCTTCTGGTTTTTCGTGATCAATCAGTTCCCTTAAATGTTCCCAAAATACAGGTTCAAAGTAAAGTTTATCCGCAATATCGAAATCAGTGGAAACTGTTTCAGGGTTGCAATTCATCATTATCGCCTCATATCCCGCCTCTTTACATGCTTTTATGCCATGAACACAACAATAGTCAAACTCTATACCTTGACCAATTCGATTAGGTCCACTGCCCAAGACAATAATCTTTTTCTTATCACTTACCTTGCTTTCATTCTCATATTCAAATGTGGAATAGTAATATGGAGTTTGTGCTTCAAATTCTGCAGCACAGGTATCAACAAGTTTGTAGACACGGCGAATATCCATTTCATGCCTCTTGTCATAAACCTGATCTTCTGTGATATTCCCCATTAGGTATGCGATTTGAGCATCGGAATAACCTTTTTGTTTTATATCAAGCATAAACTCACGACTGATCGTTTGCAGATTATACTTTTTGATCATTTTATCATAATCGACCAATTCTTGAATTTGATACAAGTACCATTTGTCAATTTTGGTCATTTCAAACAATTTATTAATTGGCACGCCTAAACGGATAGCATCTTTTAATCGGAAAATTCTATCCCATGAAGGTTTTTGGACCCCTTCAAGTATTTCGTCGGTCCGCATCCAATGCTGACCATCTGCGCCTAAACCAATTCTATTGTTTTCTAGTGATTGACAAGCTTTTTGCAAGGCTTCTTGAAAGCTTCGACCAATCGCCATTACTTCACCTACAGATTTCATTTGCAAACCGAGCTCTGTGTCAGCCCCTTTAAATTTGTCAAAATTCCATCGAGGCATTTTTACAATTACGTAGTCTAAAGTAGGTTCAAAATAAGCAGAAGTATTTCCTGTAATTTGATTGGTCAACTCATCGAGGGTATAACCAATGGCCAGTTTAGCCGCAATTTTCGCAATTGGATACCCTGTGGCCTTAGACGCTAAAGCAGAAGAACGAGATACTCTCGGATTCATTTCGATAGCATACACCTCCTCGGTTTCTGGATTTACAGAAAACTGAACATTACATCCACCAGCAAAATTACCCAATTTTTGCATCATGAGCTTGGCTTGGTTCCGCATTTCTTGGTAGACTTTATCAGATAAAGTCATAGCAGGTGCTACCGTAATTGAATCTCCGGTGTGCACACCCATAGGGTCAAAGTTCTCAACCGTACAAATTACGACGACGTTATCAGCTTTATCTCTGAGTAACTCTAATTCATACTCTTTCCAACCAATTACAGCCTTTTCAACGAGCACTTCGTGTGTAGGAGAGGCCTCCAAACCCCGGGTCAATTTGATATCTAAATCCTCTTTACTGTGGACAAAACCTCCGCCATATCCACCAAGGGTGTAGGAAGGACGAATAACTAATGGAAAGCCTAATTCTTGAGCGACTTCTTTCCCTTCAAGGTAAGAGTTAGCAATTTTAGATGGGCAAATATTTATTCCCAATTCTTGCATAAATATTCGAAATTCTTCTCTGTTTTCTGTTTTCTCAATGGCATCTAAATCCGCCCCTAAGACGTCTAGATTGTATTTGTCCCAAATGCCCATTTCATAGGCTTCTTTCGCTAAATTTAGAGCGGATTGTCCACCCATAGTGGGTAGCACGGAATCAATATCGGGGTGCTCTGTTAAAATTTTTTCAATTGAAGCGACATTAATAGGGTCCATGTAGATAAAATCGGCAGTCATAGGATCAGTCATGATTGTCGCAGGATTGTTGTTCAACAGGGTTACTTTTACGCCTTCTTCTCGCAATGATCGAGAGGCCTGTGTTCCTGAATAATCAAACTCGCAAGCCTGACCAATAATAATAGGGCCGCTACCAATAATTAAAATGTGCTGAATCGAGGAATTTTTGGGCATTTCTTAATTTTCTTTGATTTCGGCAAAAGTAAGGCATAGAATTTACCTAATTTTGAATTTTATTACTTAAAAATCCACAAATTATACACCATTGATTATTGTCTACTT
>JADHRO010000023.1 GCA_016777395.1 Chitinophagales bacterium
TTGTTCAGGCAGAAGACATCCAGCTATGTTAACCATTGGAAATAGAATTTATCTTGGTTTGGGAGACGATGCTGTTGATAATTTGAAAGATTGGTGGATGTATGATATCACCTCAGACTCTTGGTCTCAAATAGCGGATTTACCTGGACCACCAAGACATCACCCTTATATGTTTAATGCAGATGGAGATGTGTTCGTAGGACTTGGTCACAGAGGTAATACTATTTACCGAGATTGGTATAAGTTGGATACGGTAAGCAATGTATGGAATTCAATGAGTATATTTCCGGGAGAAGGCAGAGTTGCTGGAACACAGTTAGGTAATGGTAAATACGGTTATGTGATAAGCGGCGATGGTGATAACCATAGTTATATGGAAACTGGGGAAATGTGGCGATATGATCCATCAGATGATTCATGGACAGAATTACCTCCGCACCCAGGAATTAGTAGATGGGCTCCAGGAAGTTTCGTTATAGAAAACAATGTTTATTTTTTTGGAGGGCTTAACAGACAAACAGGTACATTCCCTAATGATTTATGGAAATTTGAATTGGAGGATGAGATGGTTGACACAAACTCCACAAGTATTCTGCAAAATTTATCTCTAGCTAATACTTTTATCTACCCCAACCCAACAAATAATATTTTAATGTGGGAAAATGATCAAAAGATAACTTCCATTAAAATATTTAATGCGTTGGGTAAACTAGTTATTTCTGAGCCTGCAATTGCTAAGCAAGTAGAGGTCAAAAATTTAAACGATGGATTATATTTAGTGCAGTTTTATACTGAAAACCAAGCAGTGAAAACTTCAAAATTATTAGTCAATCATTAAGTTGAATTCACTGCCATACAAACAAAAAAAAAGAGGAATGCAGACGTTCCTCTTTTTTTATTTATACTAATCAATTCGATTTACCTTATCTTTCGTTAATTAATATTTTTGCTAATGAAATTTGAAATTAAGATACAAATCCGTTGGGCAGACGCTGACCCCAATCAACATGTTAGGCATTCAGCTTACTATGATTATGGTGCCCATGCTCGTATTCGTTTCTTCCAACAACATGGATTTACAGCAAAGAAATTAAATGACTTGAACATTGGACCAATTATATTTAAGGAAGAATGCTCGTTTATCAAAGAACTTCATTCAGACGATGAGATAAAGGTGAATATTTTAAAAGGTGAAGTCAATGAGGACGGTTCACGATGGGTTCTTCACCATGAGATCTTTAACCAAAACAATATAAAGTGCGCACAGATTTCAACTCAAGGTGCTTGGATAGATTTGACTAAACGCAAGTTAAGCAATCCTCCACTCCAAATCGCCAAAGCACTTCATAGTTTGCCGGATGGGGATCATTACTTATACAGGAAATCATCCAATAAAAATTCCGCTAAAAAACAATAAACAATCTTTTAAAGCGCATTTAGGCAGGTAACTCCTATTGCCAAAAAGCCTGTAGCAATTGAGCTTCTCCATATTCAAAAGAAGCCTTCTTTTAGCCCTATCAATTATTATTTACTTCTTCTTGGTACTTCTAATCATCGCTTCTAACTGATCCCACATTTCATTAGGAATCATTTCGAGGTTATTAAATTGACCTGCGCGAATTTGTTCACCACCATCTAAAGTCACGATTTCACCATTCATATAATCTGCAAAATCAGAAACCATATAAGCTGCTAAATTAGCTAATTCTTGATGCTCCCCTACTCTTTTCAATGGCACTTGCTTACTGATATCTAAATCATCTTTCAAGTTACCTGGCAACAATCTATCCCATGCTCCTTTTGTTGGGAATGGACCCGGTGCTATGGCATTAAAACGAATATTGTATTTTGCCCATTCAAATGCAAGTGACTTTGTCATAGCCACAACTCCACCTTTTGCGCAAGCTGAAGGGACAACATATCCAGAACCAGTCCATGCATATGTTGTCACAATATTTAAAACATTTCCTTTGTCTTGTTTGGTATTTATCCAATGTTTTCCAAATGTTAGGGTGCAATTAACCGTCCCCAATAACACAATATCGATGATCGTTTTGAACGCATTAGCAGAAAGTCTTTCAGTAGGACTAATGAAGTTTCCCGCTGCATTATTTAACAAAATATCAACCTTGCCAAACTTATCAATAGCAGCATCTCTGACTGCCTCTACTTGCGCAAGCTCGCGCACATCACATTGCACAGGTAAACATTGTCCACCAGTAGACCCTTCCAGCTCTTTTGCGGTATCCCGTAAAAGGGCTATCCGACGACTTGTAATAACCGTATTTGCCCCCAATTCCATGAAGTACTTTGTCATTGCTTTCCCAAGACCAGAGCCACCTCCCGTGATAACTATTGTTTTTCCTTTCAATGCGCCTTCCCGCATCATTCCTTCTTTAATATTCATACGTGTGTTTTTTATTTAGATATTGCTCAAGAATTTTTACCATCACCAATTAATTCCTAGATACATTAAACATTACAAAAAAATAGGTGTCACTATCTATTGAATTAGCTCTTGATAACCCTTCTTAATTTCCTGTATTAGAATCTAGTCCTGGGTAGAATAAAGAAGCCGCATCATCAGCATCGGCTTGGATATAGTTCTTACCATTCAAAGTTACGTTTTTTTATGATTTATAAAGAATACAGTGCAAAGGCAAATCCAATGAATTTTTGTTAATAAAATTTAGCCTATATCTAGATAAGAGAGCTAAAATAAACCCTAACTTTACTCTTATGAGTTATATTGTTTCGGCAAGAAAATATCGTCCGCAGACCTTTGAAGACGTAGTAGGTCAAGAACAAATTACGACAACACTAAAAAGGTCGATTGAAAATGATCACCTTGCCCAAGCATTTTTGTTTTGCGGTCCTCGTGGTGTAGGAAAAACGACCTGCGCGCGGATTATGGCTAAAGCTGTAAATACGGGGCAAACTGAAAAACTGGATGAAATTGAGGAGGATTTTTCGTTTAACATTTTTGAGTTAGATGCCGCTTCAAACAACAAAGTTGATGATATGCATCAGCTTATTGCGCAAGTTCGAATCCCCCCTCAAACGGGAAAGTATAAAATATATATTATTGATGAGGTTCACATGCTCTCTCAAGCTGCTTTTAATGCCTTTCTAAAAACCTTAGAAGAACCACCGCCATATGCCATTTTCATACTGGCGACGACAGAAAAGCATAAAATTTTACCTACCATATTATCGCGTTGTCAGATATACGATTTCAAACGGATTTCGGTAGCTGACATTGTAAAGCACCTCCAAAATATTGCTCAAAAAGAGCAGATAGACGCAGATGAAAGTGCCTTGCATATTATAGCTGAAAAAGCAGATGGCGCGCTAAGGGATGCTCTTTCTATTTTCGATAGATTGGTCAGCTTTTCTGGTGAGCAGTTAAGCTACGAAGCCGCAGTCAAAGGGCTTAATGTTTTGGATCATGATTATTTTTTTAAAATAACAGAATACCTGCTATTGAGTGATTTATCCAACGCAATGCTTGCATTAGATGAGATTTTAAACAACGGTTTTGAAGCAGACCATTTTATTTATGGACTGAGTAGTCATTTTAGGAATTTATTGGTTTGTAAAGATCCCAAGACTATAAAACTTCTTGAACTAAGTGAACGGATTAAACAACTCTATTTTGAACAAGCAGAAATGACGCCTCAATCATTTCTAGTAAATGCACTGAGTTTAGCTTCAGATGCAGACGTCAACTATGCAGCGAGTATCAATAAGCGGTTGTTAACTGAAGGCATGCTGATGAAAATGGCCTTTTTGATTAATTTAAGCCAAGGCAAAGCCATTTTTGGCGATGAATCAGCCGAAAAAAAAAAGCTTGAACAAAAATTAAAAGCCAATCCAGTCGCAAATACCTTGCCTGACAACGACACCAACAAAGAAGTGTTAGCTCCAATTGAAAGTAAAGTTATTGACGATAAAAAAGAGCCTATTGAAAAAATTGTAGCTCCTGAATCTATTATCGACAAGCCAAAAAAATCAAGTCATTTAAGTCTTGAAAAATTGGAGATGGAGATCGAAACAGAATTAAGCAAGCCTGAAATCGAAAAGGTCATAGAAAAAGAAGCTAAACCTTCTGGCACCCTTGAGCTAAATGAAGAGAATTTAGCGAGTTCTTGGCAGCACTTTCTTGAATCCCTAGCAAAAGAAAACAATAAAAGTCTCTTACACAGTATTAATGATAAAAATCCAAGGCTGAATGGAGAACTCATTGAACTTATTGCAGATAGTCAAGTCGAATCCTCGCTCATTGAAAAAAATATTTTAACCATTACGAGATTCCTCAAAACACGCTTAAACGTGTCCGATTTAAAAGTATCTATTATCGTTGAAGAGGACGAAACAAAACAGCGAATAATTCTCAACCAAAAAGAAAAATTCCAGCGGATGCAGACAAGCAACCCTTCCTTAAAATTATTAGTAGAAAAATTAGATTTAGAACTAGAAAGATAAAAACTTATGAAAAATTATATTTTATGTTTAGTCGCCGTTGCTTGCATAGTTGCTTGCAAAAAGATTCCTTCAAGAGCTGCAAGTTACACACATGACTTCGAAATGGTAAAAGGCGACCCGAGTAATACCTTAATTTACACCTTAGAAAACGGGCTTAAAGTCTATCTATCCGTGAATGAACTAGAGCCTCGAATTCAGACCTTAATAGCGGTGAAAGCAGGTTCAAAATTTGATCCAGAAGAAACCACTGGACTGGCGCATTACCTGGAGCATATGATGTTTAAAGGCACCCACAATATGGGCACTAAGGATTGGGCTTCAGAAAAAGACATTTTAGATCAAATAGCTGCCACTTTCGAACAGCACAAAGAAGAAAAAAATCCTGAACAGAAAATAGCGCTTTATGCAAAAATTGATAGTTTGTCTCTAGAGGCCTCTAAGTTTGCCATTGCTAATGAATACGATAAAATGGTTTCGAGTTTAGGAGCAAAAGGGACGAATGCATATACCTCCAATGATGAAACGGTATACATGAATGATATTCCATCCAATGAAATAGAAAAGTGGCTGAAATTGGAAGGGGAGCGATTCCAGACCCTAGTGCTGCGATTATTTCACACCGAACTAGAAACAGTTTATGAAGAGTTTAATCGTTCACAAGATTCTGATAATCGATGGGTTTATCAAGGTGTTCTCGAAGGCCTACTACCCAATCATCCTTATGGGACGCAGACTACAATTGGAGTAGGTGAACATTTAAAAAATCCATCCTTATATAACATACATGAATATTTTGATACTTATTATGTCCCTAATAATATTGCAATATGTTTATCCGGTGATTTAGATCCTGATCAGACCGTTGATATTATTGAAGAGTATTTTGGAAAATGGGAACGCAAAGATGTCCCTGAGTTTTTTGCCAACCAAGATATAGAGCTAAGTGAAGCAATAAGCAAAGAGACCTTTGGCCCTCAACAAGAGTTATTGTACTTGGGATATAAGTTTGATGGGGCTGGATCAAAGGAAGCTAGAATGATTCAGATCATTGACATGTTACTTGCTAATAGTCAAGCTGGTCTCATTGATATTGATCTTGTATTAAAACAGAAGGTTCTAAATGCAAGCTCGTTTGCGCAAATTCTCAAAGACCACTCCATTCACTTTCTTTATGGAATACCAAAAGAAAATCAAAGTCTTGAGGAAGTTAAAGATCTACTTTTAGCCGAATTACAGAAAATCAAACAAGGAGATTTTGACGAGTGGTTACTAGAAGCAGTGGTGAATGACTTAAAAATAAGTCGAATAAAAAGTCTTGAAACCAACAGAGGAAGGGCTTCCTTAATGGTTGATGCGTTTATCAATGATTTGGATTACCAAGATCTTGTTTATGACCATGATAGTATGGCACTTATCACAAAAGCTGAAGTCATTGATTTTGCCAACGAGCATTATGGAGAAAATTATGTGGTTTCTTATAAGCGCATAGGTGAATCTGATCGACATAGCGTTCCGAAACCAAAAATCACAGCTGTAGAGGTAGATAGAGAAAGTAAATCTTCATTTTATACGGAATTTGATAGCCTTCCTTCTAAGCGTTTAACTCCTAAGTTCCTCGATTTTAAAAAGGATATCACCTTGAGTCAAGTTAATGATATTGAAATAGCCTATGCTAAGAATAAGAACAATGAGATTTTCAATTTGTACTATTTATTTGATGTAGGTTCTAATACAGATAAAGAATTAGCCTTAGCGATTCAGTATCTGCCTTATTTGGGGACATCCACCTATAGCGCTGAGGACTTGCAAAAAGAATTTTATCGCTATGGCTTGGAGTTTGGAGTAAATGCTGGAAGTGACCAGATCTCTGTTTCATTGTCTGGATTAGAAGAAAATTTAGATAAAGGCATTGAGCTTTTTGAGCACATTTTAGCCAATGTGCAGGCAGATTCTTCTGTTTATACCGAATTGGTAAGTGATGTATTAAAAGCTAGAGTGAATGCCAAGCTAGACAAAAACACCATTTTAAGAAGCGGTTTAGGGTCTTATGCCAAATATGGCCCTGTTAATCCTTTTACTGATCGATTGAGTATAGAACAAATAGAATCAATGTGTGTAGACAGTTTGGTCAAAAAAATTAATGCATTGAGCAATATAGATCATCGAATATTCTACTTTGGTTCTATGAGTCTATTTAAGGTTAAAGGTTTAATAGCTAAACATCATACCAATACCTCCAAGCTCAATCCTATTCCTAAAGAAAAAATATATGAAGAATTAGTTACTTCGGCGAACAAGGTATATTATGCGCCCTACGATATGCAGCAGGTGGAGATGTTTTTAATCTCTAAAGACGAAGTATTTAATCCCGAAATGTTAGCAGGTATAAAATTGTTTAATGAATATTTTGGTGCAGGATTATCCTCTATTGTTTTTCAAGAGATTAGAGAGAAGAAAGCATTGGCTTATTCCGCCTATAGTTATATTTCAACACCTACAGATGAAGAGAAAAGCCATTATGTAAATGCCTATATCGGTACGCAAGCAGACAAGCTAAGCGATGCCACATCGGCCATGTTTGAATTAATGAATAATATGCCAGAGGCCGAAATGCAATTTAATTCAGCAAAAGAAGCTGTTACCAAAAAGTTGGAAAGTGATTGGACAACCGGTTCAAATGTATATTGGCAATATGAACAAGCGAAAAAACTGGGGGTTAATTACGATTTGAACCAAAAAATATATGCTCAGGTGCAAGAAATGGAGCTCGGTGATCTAAAAATATTTTTTAATAATCATGTTAAGGGAAATGACTACAGTATATGCGTCATAGGTAACCCATCAAATATAGATTTTAATGTGCTTGAGACTTTAGGCGAATTGAAGCAGTTGGAGTTGGAAGAATTATTCGGCTATTAAGGGCCTTAAATGGAAAAAGGTCAAAACTGAATGTTTGACCTTTTACGCTAAACTAACTAACTTAACTAACTAAATGAGGTAACTACTCCTCAGAGGAAACTACGCCTCTCCCCACTAAATACGGAAGGACTCACTAGAAGGTTTCATTTTTGTTACTTTTTTTTATTTTATTCGCATTTTTTTTGCCTCGCTAAATATAAACCGTTGGTATACAAGGATAAACAAGCTAAAAAAAAATTATAATTTATTGCTTTTTAAAGGCTATTTAAACATCTAATTGAAAACACTATAGATGACCCTCGATATCATGTAGTTTCCGATTATGTGGACTTAGAAGTCTAGAGAGATTCACGAACCTTTATTAATATTACTGTAGATAATACAAAACAAGCTCCATTAAAAATTTAGTGCTAAAATTACAAGTCTAAATAGGCCCAATCAACAACTGATTGAAGCGCATTTTTTTTGCAGACACTGCTCTTTTTATTGTTCTATTTCAAAATATTTAGACTTTAGCTAGCCTTTCACTCTGTTGAAATATGTACCTTTAACTTACCAAACCATGCAACATGAAAACAAACAAGCAAGAAGCTCTCGATTACCACAGTCAAGGTAGGAAAGGGAAGATTGAAGTTATACCAAGTAAACCAACGAGCACTCAACGCGATTTGTCTTTGGCGTATTCACCCGGCGTAGCCGAACCCTGTATAGCAATTCATGAGAATCCCGAAGATGTTTATAAATACACAGCTAAAGGAAACTTAGTCGCTGTCATATCCAATGGAACTGCTGTTTTAGGACTAGGTGACTTAGGGCCTGAAGCATCTAAACCCGTAATGGAAGGAAAGGGCTTATTATTCAAGATCTTTGCAGATATTGATGTTTTTGATATCGAGATTAACGAGACTGATGTGGATGCTTTCGTAAAAACGGTTAAAGCCATTGCCCCCACTTTTGGCGGAATTAATTTAGAAGATTTAAAAGCTCCTGAAGCTTTTGAAATAGAGCGCCGGCTCAAAGAAGAATTGCAGATTCCAATCATGCATGACGACCAGCACGGTACAGCGATAATCTCTTCAGCTGCCTTGTTAAATGCATTAGAGATTGCAGAAAAGAAAATAGGAAATGTAAAAGTTATCATCAATGGAGCCGGCGCATCAGCTATATCTTGTGCGAAATTGTATATAGCTCTTGGTGTTAAAAAGAATAACATCTATATGTTTGATTCTAAAGGTTTAATTACATCGCAGCGAGAAAACCTCGATGAGCATAAGCAGTTGTTTGCTCGTAAAGATGGAGAAATCTCCTTATTGGAAGCCATGAAAGATGCGGATGTTTTCCTGGGCTTATCCAAAGGCAACGTAATTGCCAAGAGTATGATAAAAAGCATGGCAAATAATCCCATTGTCTTTGCTCTAGCCAATCCTGATCCAGAGATTCCCTATGCGGAAGCCATCGCTGCGCGTAAGGATATTATCATGGCCACTGGTCGAAGTGATCATCCTAATCAGGTAAACAATGTATTGGGTTTCCCCTTCATTTTTAGAGGGGCCTTAGATGTCAGAGCAACTTGTATCAATGAAGAAATGAAATTGGCTGCTGTGAAGGCCATAGCAAAAATTGCTAAGGAAACCGTTCCTGAAGAAGTGAATGAAGCCTACAGCGAAAGAAATCTCAGCTTCGGTAGAGAGCTGATTATACCTAAACCATTAGACCCTCGGCTTATATCAAGAATAGCTCCAGCTGTAGCTAAAGCTGCTATGGAAAGCGGTGTGGCTAAAGCGCCAATAACTGACTGGGACCGATATGATTTAGAATTAAAGAAAAGATTAGGACTTGATAACAAGCTAATCAAGAACATTACCCAACGGGCCAAAAAGAAAGCTAAAAAAGTAGTTTTTGCAGAAGCGGATAATTATAAAATTCTAAAAGCAGCCTATCTTGCTCATGACGAAGGAATTGCAATCCCTATCCTCTTAGGCAACAAAGAGAAAATCTATGATATGATGGAAGAGTATAACCTTCAATTTAAATGTAAAGTTATTGATCCACGTGAAAAGTCAGAAAAGGCAAGGCGAGCGAAATACGCAAAAATCTTATTTGATAAAAGAAAGCGTAGAGGTTTGACTTTATACGAAGCAGAAAAATTGATGCATGAAAGAAACTATTTTGGCTCAGCTATGGTAGAGACAGCCGATGCAGATGCACTGATTTCAGGATTAACAAGGAATTATTCGACTGCCATTAAACCCGCTTTGCAGGTTATTGGCATAGAGAAGGGTGTTTCAAGAATTGCTGGCATGTATATTATGATTACAAAAGATGGTCCTTTCTTTTTTGCTGATACCACAGTAAATTTGAATCCTTGCGCTGAAGAGATAGCAGATATAACTAAGCTAGTTGTTCGTGAAGTAAGGAAGCTGAATATTGAACCAAGAGTAGCACTTCTCTCCTACTCTAATTTCGGTTCAAATGAAGGAGAGGATGCTGTAAAAATGGGAAATGCTTTGAAGATACTCAAAGCGGATAAAGACCTCATTGTTGATGGTGATATTCAAGCAAATTTTGCGCTGAACACAGAATTAGTAAATGACTTCTTCAGTTTCTCTGCCTTGGCAAAAAAAAGTGCAAACACCCTAATCTTTCCCAACCTATCTTCCGGCAACATTTCTTCCAAGTTGATACAGGAAATGACGCAAGTTGAATCTATTGGACCAGTACTTTTAGGTATGAAAAAACCGGTCCACGTGTTACAAATTGGTTCCTCAGTTCGTGAAATACTAAATATGGTAAGCATCGCAGTGACAGATGCGCAAGGCAAAAAATTTTAAGCGCGTAGATTAGATTAAGGCTTGTAAAGCAATACAAGCGATTACAAGTAAATTAGACTACGATATTCACTATTCGTCCAGGAACGAAGATGAATTTTCGGAGCTCTTTACCTTCTACCCATTTCTGAACAACCGCATTAGCCAATACCTGAGCTTTCGCATCTTCTTGCAAAATATCTGCTGCTAAATCAATCTTTACGCGCATTTTCCCATTGATGGAAACCGGATAATTAATCACGGATTCCGTCAGATACTTTTCTTCAAATTCTGGATAAGACACATCTTTTACAACAGAGCTTTCATGACCCAATTGTTCCCAAAGTTCTTCTGAAATATGGGGCGCAAATGGCGATAATAACTTAAGCAATTCAGTCAATACAGCGCGATTATTACATTTCATTTCACCCAAATCATTTACACAAATCATAAATGCGGATACACAGGTATTGAAAGAAAAGCGCTCTACATCGTCATTTACTTTTTTGATACACGTATGCAAGACTTTCATCTCTTTCTCAGAGGCTTTGCCATCAGATACTACAAAATTATCCGCCGTATCATGAAAGAGATTCCAAGTTTTACGCAAGAACTTAGCAACACCATCAATTCCTTTTGTTTGCCAGGGTTTGTGATTCTCAATAGGTCCAAGAAACATTTCAAACATTCGAAAACAATCCGCCCCGTATTGCTCAATAACATCATCAGGGCTCACGACATTATGCTTGGACTTAGACATTTTCTCTACCTCATGACCAACAATGTATTTACCATCTTCTAGCACAAATTCAGCATTTGCATGCTCTGGACGCCATTTCTTTAGTCCTTCTAGATCCAATTCTCCCTTATCATTGACCAAATCAATAGCCACATGTATAGGATTCGTATCATAAGTATCTTTCAAATTATAGGAGACATATTTGTTTTCACCAAGCACCTTATATTCAAAAGCACTCTCTCCCTGAATCATTCCTTGGTTAATTAATTTCTTGAATGGCTCTTGTGTTGGGACATAAGCTAAATCGTATAAGAATTTATGCCAAAAACGCGCATACATTAGATGACCTACTGCGTGTTCTGTGCCTCCGACATACAAATCCACATCTTGCCAATAAGCTAAAGCTGCTGGACTGCAAAATTCATTCGAGTTATTCGGATCCATATACCGCAAAAAATACCAAGAACTACCAGCATTACCCGGCATTGTATCCGTATCAATTGGCATGCCTTTATACTTCCAATCTTGCACTTTACTTAGTGGAGCTTTACCATTTATAGGTTTTATATCCTCCATTTGTGGCAATTCTAAAGGCAACTCCTCTTCAGGCAACTGATGAGCAATTCCCTCTTGATCGTAAGCAATAGGAAACGGTTCTCCCCAATAGCGCTGTCGACTAAAATTTGCATCGCGAAGTTTATAATTGACCTTCAAATTCCCCCTGCCCTTATCTTCAAGATATTTAATCGCTAACGGGATAGCCGCTTTCACCTCCAAGCCATTCAAAAAATCTGAATTAATCATCTTACCTAATTTGTCGGCGTTTGTAGCATCAGGATAGTCCGATTTATCGCAGATATCAATGATTTCAATTTCAAACTTTGTCGCAAAAGCATGATCCCGATCATCATCACTTGGAACAGCCATAATAGCACCTGTACCGTAATCAACTAATACATATTCACTGATCCAAATTGGAATTTGCTTTCCAGTAAATGGATGAATCGCGTAGGCTCCAGTAAACTCCCCACTGACTTCTTTCGAGGCTTGTCGATCTACATTAGACTTGCTTTTAGCGCGAGCTTTGTATGCCTTTACCCTTTCAATATTCTCAGCACTTGTCAATTGATTAACCAAAGGATGTTCTGGTGCTAACACCATAAACGTAACTCCAAAAATAGTATCTGGACGAGTAGTAAATACTTCCAGGGTTTGGTTTCCTTCCTCTGCGTTGGAAGGATTTGGTTTAGGAGCAAGTTCAAAAACAACTTTCGCTCCCTCACTCTTTCCAATCCAGTTTTCTTGCTGCGCTTTCAAACTTTCAGACCACTCTAAATCTTGAATACTATTCAATAATCGTTCGGCATATGCAGTTATTCTCAAACTCCATTGCAACAATGGCTTTTGCACTACAGGGTGACCTCCTCGCTCAGAGAATCCATTGATTACCTCATCATTGGCCAGCACAGTTCCAAGGGCTTCACACCAATTAACAAAGGAAACTTTGCGAAACGCTAATCGATAATGCATTAAGATTTCTTCTTGCTCTTTCTTTGAAAACGCCTTCCATTCTTCCGCAGTAAACTCTCCTGAATAATCAGTGAAAGCCGAAGTTTTTAAATTTCCATCCGTTTCAAACTGCTCCATCAAAAAGCTGATGGGTTGGGCTTTATCAGCAGTCGTGCAGTAACAATAGTTAAACATTTTAGTAAATATCCACTGCGTCCATTTAT
The DNA here is from genome assembly GCA_016777395.1 of Chitinophagales bacterium. GTDB lineage: Bacteria > Bacteroidota > Bacteroidia > Chitinophagales > UBA8649 > JAFMKE01. The sequence continues at coordinate 12,684 of JADHRO010000023.1, forward strand.
AATAACTTGGATCACTGGTGATTACTTCCCTACTCCAGTCAAATGATAATCCTATCAAATTTAATTGTCTTTTGTAGGTAGCAATATTCTCTGCAGTTGTCTGACTAGGATGTTTTCCAGTTTCAATGGCATATTGCTCTGCGGGCAAACCAAAGGCATCAAATCCCATGGGGTGCAATACATTGAAGCCTTTTAAGCGTTTATAGCGCGAATAGATATCGCTGGCAACATAACCTAAGGGATGCCCAACATGCAAGCCACTACCGGAAGGATAGGGAAACATATCTAAAACATAAAATTTAGGCTTAGAAGTATCTAATTCAACCTTATAGCTTTGCTCTTCTTTCCATCTACTTTGCCACTTCGTTCTAAGTGCTCTAGGATTATATGCCATAAATAAATTATTTATTGATAATAAGACTACAAATTTAAAAGATTTCACGCACGTAACGCCCTAATTCGATAAAGATTTATACAATAATTTTAGCCTTGTTCACTTTGGTAAACCATAAATTCAAGAGAACACCGCAAACTACCAAACTTATTCCAAGCAAAGTTATCCATCCATAGTCGTCTTTAAAAAACACATAACCAATAACAATCGCATAAACAATCGTTAAGTAACGGACTATACTTACTTTTCCTACCTCTTCCAATTGCAATGCTTTGGTCATATTTACCTGTGCAATTTGCGTTGAAATGCCAATACCAATCAAAATTAAATATTCCATCATGTTCGGCTGAACCCACTTAAAATAAGTCAAAATTCCGGCAACGGGTAAGGCGATTAAAGGAAAATAAAAAACGACTACCAGGGGATGATCGGTATCTTTCAATTTCCGGATCATATTATAAGCTAGGGCCGAAATAAAAGCAGCTAATATGGCCAGTAAGAAATATAGAATAGACATATTTGGGTTAAAACCCTTAATTATTGCAACTCCAGCAAATGAAACTAAGAAAAAGAACCATTGTGGCAACGCCACTCGTTCCTTTAAGATAAAAATAGCAAGAATAGTCGTGAAAATTGGAGACAATTGCATGATGGTGACTGCCGAAGCAAATGGCATCTTTTGTAAACAAAGGAAATAAAGAGACAAGGCCACCAAGCCAAATAGGCCGCGTAAAAACAAGATGGATTTATTATTTCCCAAAAATGAAATTCCTAATCGCTTAATCATTATGGCACTAATGACTAGCGTAACTAAACTTCTAAAAAACACAATTTCGATAGCAGGTATATTATCGAGATACTTAACCCCAACATTCATAAAAGAGAAGAATATACCAGCCACAAGCATGTGCTTTATCCCCTTGGATAACATGAATTACTTTTTGGTGAGTTGTTGAACTAAATCACCCAATATTTTACGGGTATCTTCACTCCACCAGTGCTTTGAAATTTCCGCCTTAAGCGGTTCGTCAAAAGCAACATAATGGGCCAATAAAGCAGCGCGCATATTTAATTTACTATGCGTCCAAGTTCGTTGATTAAAACTGAAATATTTCTGCAAACGAGATTTGGCGGCTTCCAAAACATTGCCTTCCTCAACACATTCATCAATCAAACCGTTATCAAGCGCTTCAGAAACAGATAATAACTTACCTTCCAAAATAAATTGCATCGCTCGTCTCGAGCCTATGCAGTTTTCATAAAGGTGATAAATAAATTTTGGCATTACAATACCCACAGGCACTTCATTCAATCCAATTCGATACTTACCTTCTGCCATAATCCGATAATCACAGCATAGTGCAAGCACACATCCGCCTGCAGGAGAATGCCCAGTTATAGAACCAATTAAGGGTTTCGGGAAAGACAGCATAGCCTTTATCGCTGAAAATAAAGATTCAAATAATTCTATAACTTGATGCTCATCGTATGCATACAACTCAATTACATCTAGTCCAGCTGAAAAAAATCGTTCTTTTCCGGTCAATATAACTCCATGAATATCAGAATTGCTCGCTAAGTCATTAAAACAAGTAAGCAAATCCTTCAGCATTTCAGTATTAATAGGATTCGCGCTTCCCCTGTCCAATTGAACTATGGCGTAATTATTTTCTCTAGTAACTTTTAATGTATTCATTATTTCCTAAATCCAACCAGTTCCCATATTTCTGAAGGGCCATGGTATTGTGACTAAAATAATTAGTAAAGCAATCACAAAAAAAGTGAATGTGGTTTTATGCTTCGCTAAGTCATCAGTTAATTTTTTTGATTTTATACGGCCTACAGTAATCAATGCAATAGCTACGAGCATACCCACAATATG
>JADHRO010000024.1 GCA_016777395.1 Chitinophagales bacterium
TCTATTCAATATATTGCAAATTCAAGCCACAAATAACAATCTATTATGGAAATTTATCTCCTCATCGCCGTCCTCGTCGCAATAGCTTTACTTGGTTTGTACCTGTATCAAACGCCTACTCCCTTAGATACTTTAAAAGCTAAGTACACCGATGAATATTCACACTTTATTCAACTCAATGGTTTAGATGTACACTATAAGAAAAAGGGAGCTGGCTTTCCAGTACTTCTTATTCATGGTACTTCTGCTAGCCTGCATACATGGGGGCAATGGGAAGATGAATTATCCAAAAACTACACCACTTACAGTATTGATATGCAAGGCGGTGGATTAACTACTCCTCCACCCGACCATGATTATTCCATATCAGCCTATCTAAGTCTTATAGATGCCTTTGTTTTAGAATTAGGCATAGATAGCTTCTATTTAGCAGGCAATTCCTTAGGAGGACATACAGCTTGGGCCTATGCAGTTCACTCCCCATTATCAAATCGAGTTAAAAAACTAGTCTTGGTAGACCCTTCAGGCTTTACAGACCCCAATCTAGCAAAGCCGCTGGTATTTCAATTGGCGCAATTTGATGTACTCTTTAAGATCATCGAAAGTCTAAATATCAAATCTTTAGTGAAGAAAAGTCTAAGGGAAGTATTCTATAATGATGCCTTAGTTACCGAAGAGATATTAAATCGATACAATGACCTCATGAATAGAGCTGGAAACAGAAAGGCCTTCTTACATAAAGTTAAGCAACTAGAAAATGGAGAAGCAGCTAATTTGGTAAAGATATCCTGCCCAACCCTAATACTCTGGGGAGAAGATGACATTTGGATACCGTTGAGTCAAGCAGATATTTTCACTACTCACATCCCTGACAATGAATTAATAATTTACCCAGAATGCGGCCATATTCCTATGGAAGAAAAAGCAAAAGAAAGTGTTGGTGATGTTATCAAATTCTTTGAAAAATAACTACATTTTACAAATTATCATATCCCATAGCTTCTTTGGTATCAAAAAATTATTCTTTTTTATTCCAACTCAAAACCTTTCCTTTATCTTTACCTTCATGTCGAGCTTACACATTTATAATACGCTAAGTAGAAAAAAAGAAGAATTCAAACCTATAAATCCTCCTTTTGTGGGTTTATATGTATGCGGACCTACAGTTTATGATGAAGTTCACCTTGGAAACATGCGTCAATTTACAAGTTTCGATGTAGTTTATCGTTATTTGAATAATCTAGATTATCAAGTGCGCTATGTTCGCAACATCACCGACGTGGGGCACTTAACTGATGACGGTGACGATGGCGAAGACAAAATAGAGAAAAAAGCTAAAGCCAATAAAATTGAACCAATGGAGATTGTTCAAAAATATACCAACGGCTTCCATCATATCTCAAAGCTATTCAACCTAATCGACCCTAACATTGAGCCCACAGCTACGGGACATATTGTCGAACAAATTGAGATGATCAAACGAATTATTGCTAATGGATATGGTTATGAAGTCAATGGTTCAGTCTACTTTGATGTCAAAAAGTATTTAGAAAAATATCCCTATGGCGAACTTTCAGGAAGAAAAATTGATGAGCAACTGGAGCAAACAAGAGCTAATTTAGAGGGCGGCTCAGAAAAAAAATACTTCGCTGATTTTGGTATTTGGAAAGCTGCTTCTAAAGAAACCATCATGAAATGGCCATCCCCGTGGGGCGATGGAGTACCTGGCTGGCACCTCGAATGCTCAGTTATGAGCACCAAATACTTGGGGCAAGAATTTGATATTCACGGTGGTGGCATGGACCTTAAATTTCCCCATCACGAATGTGAAATCGCACAAAGTGTTGGAGCAGATGGTCGATCGCCTGTTCGTTATTGGATGCATGGTAACATGCTGACCGTAAATGGCGAAAAAATGAGTAAGAGTAAAGGAAATTCATTTTTGCCCTTGGAGCTTTTTTCCGGAAAGCATCCGATGCTCAAGAAAGGGTTTAGTCCAATGACTGTCCGTTTTTTTATGCTACAAACACATTATAGCAGTACTTTAGATTTTTCTAATGAAGCCTTGGAAGCATCAGAGAAAGGGTTCCAACGCTTAATGAATGCCTACAAATCCTTACCCAGCTTACTTGCCAAAAGCAAACAAGAAACCGATACAGATAAAGAAATTGCTGCTCTTGGTGATTCTTGTAAAATGCACATGGATGACGACTTCAATACCCCAAAAACTATTGCCTCACTTTTCGACTTGTCAAGCATAGTGAATAAAATCAATGATAACACTTTGACCGTGAGTCAAGCAGGGCTTAACAATTTGCAAGCAATAATGAAAAATTTCATTGAGGATGTTTTAGGTTTAGCTTTTGAAGCGAAGCAAGGCAATGAAGCCTTGGATAGTGCGATGGGTTTAATAATTGAAATGCGAAAATCTGCAAGAGAGAATAAAGATTGGACAACTTCCGATAAAATCAGGGATGAGCTAGGTGCTGTAGGCATTGCAATAAAGGATGGTAAAGAGGGAACCTCTTGGTCCATATCATAAATCAATCAAAATGATTAAAAAACTACTCCCCATTTGTTGTCTGCTGTTCGTGTTTTCATGTAAAAACGATAATCCAGCACCCATTTCTAAGCAGCCTAGTTTTGAATTAGCAGAAGCTCCAATATTTAATGCGGATAGCGCATATCAATTCATTCAGACACAAGTAGATTTTGGTCCACGTGTACCTAATACCCTTGCTCATCAGCAAACTGCAAGCTGGTTAATTGAGCAATTGAATATCTATGCAGATACACTGATTCTACAAGAAGCTACTTTAACTGCTTTTGATGGCACACTATTAGAAGCAAAAAATATCATTGCAGTATTTAATCCTGATGCGGAAAAGAGAATCTTACTCAGCGCGCATTGGGATACTCGACCATTTGCAGATCAAGACAAGGAAAATCAAGAAGAAGCTATAGTTGGAGCCAATGATGGAGCTAGCGGAGTAGCTATATTAATAGAAATAGCTCGTTTGCTGAAGAAGGACGAAATCAATATTGGAGTAGATATTATTCTCTTTGATGCAGAGGATTATGGACAGCCTAGTTTTAGCACAGAAAGATTTGTTCCAGATTCTTATTGTTTAGGGTCTCAATATTGGGCTAAAAACCCCCATATTTCTAATTATAAGGCAGAATTTGGAATTCTACTAGACATGGTCGGAGCAGCTAATGCAGTTTTTACGCATGAAGGCAACTCAATCAGTTATGCCAACACCTACCTTCAAAAAGTTTGGAAAATAGGGCATCAACTCGGTTATAGTGCATACTTTTCTTATCTGCAAACGCCTGCTATAACGGACGACCACCTTTATGTAAATACCCTTGCAAAAATACCGATGATAGATATCATTCAATATGACAAAACAACTCAGTCAGGTTTTGGATATTACTGGCACACCCACCAGGACAATATCAAGATAATTGATAAAAAAACATTAAAAGCTGTGGGTCAAACGGTTTTGCAAACTGTTTTTCAAGAAAATAAGAAGTAGTATTCAAAAGTAGCGCCCACGATATGTGCGCTAGGCTTGTAAAGAAAGACAATCCACTTCTAGATGTATCTTTTATCGATACTAAACTTCTCCGGATACTTTGGAGCAATATCTTTGTAAAAGCGCATAATAATTTTCATATCGGCAGCCATATCATCGGATGGATAGACCGTCACACCTACCCCAGCCACCTTATTTTTATAATCTACATAACCCAAACATATTGGCACATTAGCCATTTTTGCTACGTGGTAAAACCCTGACTTCCACTCTTCTCTGTAAGACCGAGTTCCTTCTGGCGTAACTAAGACAACCAAATTTTTCTTTTTCTCAAACAAAGCTGCCATCGCGTCTACCGTACTTGGTCGCTCTTCTCCTTCTTTACGTGGTTTTCGATTAATCGCTATACCCCCCAACGGGCCAACAATTAAATTTAAGGGGAACTTAAACCAAGAATCTTTAATCGTAAATCGAACGGGAATCTTCAAAATTGAAAACGCTAATCGAGTATATAGAAAATCCCAATTACTCGTATGAGGCGAGGCAATCATCACACAACGATCTACACCGGCAGGTAGTTTTTTATGTACTTTCCATCCCAATAGGGACATTATTATTCGAGCTAACATCGAAGTTATTTAGATGAAAATCAAAGTTACTAAGCTTTTGGGACTTTGAGTTGATTAGTAGTAGTTCTAGTAATTTTAACTTATCTTTGTAAGCGTTCTTAAACATAATGGGGCTGACCGGAATTGACGGCATGATTTGTAAGTATACCCGCAGGTCGAGTGTTGTGAATCTCACTCGTAAATCCCAATTCATAATCTTTATTTTAAATGGCGAGTCTAACTTTGCCATGGCTGCCTAATTCTAGGAATTAGAAGCCTTTGTCCTTGATGTTTGACATCCGATAGGATATTATAGGGCATTATAAGCATCGGGTCCTCACTAGGTAAGAATTTTCTACTTACTTAATGTTGTAATTGACAGAAATACGGATTGAGTAGTTTTGTAAATCGAGCAGCTAAATCCCGACAATATTCGTTTTACTAAGCTTGTAGAAAGTATGCGGACAACATGACCGGACCAGGGTTCGAATCCCTGCAGCTCCACCAAAAATAAACCCACTCATAGAGTGGGTTTATTTTTATTCTTCCTTATAGCTTACCACTCATTCTCAATTTGAATTTTAGCATCCTCAATAAAAAATGAACCTATAACTTTACTGTCAGACCAATCAGCTATAATCAAGATCCTTTCCTTGGCTGGATGTATAAAGTTTTCATCAAGGGATGCAATATACTTTCCTTGGTTATATGTTTCAAAATACTTGTTTCTCCTAATGGATTGATATTTATCAAACATTAGATAATAATAACCACCAGAACTAAATGATGAGGGGACAACATATTCATTTGTTATCAATAATAGTAGATGTAAATTACCTGTGCTATCGGTATGATAACTGTGTATCTTAATGTTATAGTCTTCAAGGAATATATCATTATTCCCAAATGGTCTTATTACAAAATCCGTAATATCTATAGATTGATTTACAGCATGATATGGATCTCTTCCTTTGATATACACGGTATGACAAACATTCTTCTTATCAACATCAAGCTTATCGATGAACCTCTCCTTGTGACCATCATACCAAACTGCTCTTTCAAGCTTATCATTTAATGAAAAATAAAATCTTTCTAAATACTTAGTGGTATCTATATTTAAACCTTTATCAGCAAGGTTATCTAAACGAGTTACGCTACTATCCTCTGGAATAAAAAGAACTAAACTTTCATAAGGATGATAAATTCCAACTAAGTTATGCTTATTAGAATGTTCAGCCAATTCATACCATCCAGCCACAAAAAAATATGGCAAAGCCTCGTAGTCAATAATTTCAGGAGAATGGAAATCAAGATAAATAGTTAAATTCTCACCTTCTTCAGATAAAATTTGATAAGTTTGACCTGAAGATATATTGTGAGTTAGCTCTATATCCTGCCCCTTGACATGTTTACTTACCAGCAAAAAAATAAGAAACAAGGAAATTTGTTTGATATGCATTCTTTGTAATACTAACAAGCTGTTGAAATAAAATACGCAACTAATTTAACTAGCTCTTCTGAATCTGCCTTAGAACTAAGAAATAATCCTGATGAATCTCCCAGCTCGTTATGAGGAGGCGTAGGAATTTGTATTATAAAATCTGTTTTCCCGTCATTATCCAAATCTCCCGCCCAAATCAAACTAATAAGAAGATGCTCCCCATAGCATGGAAAAAGAAATAGTTCCTGCGTAGTAAGTTTCTTATTTGATTGATAGTTTAAATAAATAGAATAATCTTTTCTTAAAATCTCGCCAATACTTTCAGTTTTTTTTAATTCTGCATTTAGAAATGTGTGATAAGGGCCAAATTCAAATGTAAATTCTTCATTATTACGAATTATATGATTATCCGTAAAATAATTAATTTCTCGCTCAGTAAGATCTAAACCTGAGAAAAGAATTATACAATTTTCATTATCAGCTACTGAGACCCTATACTCCCAATCATACTGCATATCAGGCTCTAATTTATCTAGGCTCAACTTCACTTTTCTTAGAGAAGAAATATGATCTTGCTCAAATAATCCCCACCACTCCCTACTCAATATATTAACATCTAATTCACCTTTCTTGTAATCGCCAGCATACAATATCTCAATATTAGAATTTACAGGATATTGAATCAATGCATTTTGTTGTAATGCTTCATCAGCTTTTTCTTTACATTGTATCCATAAATTATATTTAGCTCCCCATTCTTTATAATCTCTTGCTGATTTATTAACTGGTTTTTTTGGTTTTTCTCCGCAATCATCTTTCCCAAATCCAATCAAGGGCAAGCACAGTAATACAAGAAATAATTTTTTCATTAAACAAAATTACTCAATAATTTTCTGAAAAAGTTAGAAACTAGGACCGAGAGCCCCCCCCAATAAAAATCTTTTATTCAAGGGGATAAACTCTTTGTACTGGCCATGTATCTTGAAATCCCTCCTTCCACTCTTTAATCGCTAGTTCTTTTTCTGTAGATAAACAATCAGCCAGCTCTTTTCTGATGGATTGCTCATCCATTTCTTGTCCTATAAATACCAATTCATTCTTTCTATCTCCATAAAATTTGTCCCAATCGGACTCAATATATTTCTGATTATCAACAAAAGCTGCGTATTGAATTCTCTTTTCAAATGGCATACTTGACCACCATACTCCCGCACTATCAGCTTTTAAAGACCCCCCTGCCTGACTCCATGAAATTGCTTGACCAGGCCTAGAAGCCAACCAAAATAAACCTTTACTTCTGATAATAGTCGCTGGAAATTTATTTTGAATATAATCCCAAAATCTTTGGGGATCAAAAGGCTTTTTACTTCTAAACACAAATGAACCTATTCCATATTCGTCTGACTCTGGTGTATGTTCAGATTTGTTTAATTCTTCAATCCAACCAGCACTTTGTTCAGCTTCCTCAAAATTAAACAAGCCTGTATTCAAAATATCTTTAGAATCTATTTTACAAAAACTTGATTCAACAATCCTTGCTGAAGGGTTTAATTTTTTAATCGCTGAACGCAAAACTCCTACAACATCTTTATTTACTAAATCTACTTTATTTAAAATGATAACATTCGCAAACTCAATCTGATCAGTTAGTAAATTTACTATTGTTCTAAAATCGCCCTCAATATCTGTTAATTGTCGATCGACTAATTTTTCTGCACTGCCAAAATCATTAAAAAAATTAAATGCATCGACAACTGTAACCATTGTGTCTACATAACTAAAACGAGATAAATCAATTCCATTGTCTTCATCAACAAAAGAAAAAGTTTGAGCTACAGGAACTGGTTCGCTTATTCCTGTGCTCTCAATAAGTAAATAATCAAACCTGTCCTCTTTTGCTAGTCTCTCAACTTCAATCATTAAATCCTCTCTTAACGTACAACAAATACACCCATTACTCATTTCAACTAATTTTTCTTGAGTTCTGGAAAGTGTATTTTCACTTTTAACTAGTTCTGCATCAACATTCACTTCGCTCATATCATTAACAATAACAGCTACTTTTAAATTTTCCTTGTTGTGCAGAATATGATTGAGAAGTGTTGTTTTTCCAGCTCCTAAAAATCCACTTAATACGGTTACAGGTAATTTATTTTTCATACAATTATTTTTATGTAAATATACTAAATGCAACTGAGTTGCATTTAGTATATTTTAAATTTTGTAAAACTTTCATTACTTTGTGAGAAAATAACTTATTCAATATGGAACTACTAATTATAGCAATCATCATTACCTGTATAAGCATATATGGTACTATCAAACTAAAAAGGTTTTATTTTATGCTCGGATATTTTTTATTCTCAATCCTTGCGATAACTTCTCTAATTCCAAATTTTAATGATGACCCCATGCTAACTATAACATCACTAGCCCTATTTATGGTCTTAGGTATCATTTCATTCCCAGCCAAAAAGAATATTGCTGATTACGATATTAATAGCGAGGCCATGCCGATAATAAAATCATTCATGCTTAAAACACTTCTTTCATTATGTGTAATTAATGTATTGGCAGTTTTTATGGTTAAAATTGACCCAAATATGCCTGAAGGAATAACTGAAAGTATGAGACTTTACCCAATGATTATGCACGCTATTTTGGCAATTCTTCCGATTATAGTGCTAATTAGAATGTCGTCTAAAATGAAAGCAACTAAATAATTTAAAATATGTACCACAAGGTCCATGAAAAATATACCCACTCTTCACAGAGTGGGTTTTTTATTTTATTGAATAGCATTATTTTGCTATTTTAACTTCTCCTTAAATACCTTTCTGAACTTTTCCAACTTTGGTGTAATCACCATACTACAGTATGGATTGTTGTTGCCATTTAGGGAATAGTAGTCTTGATGATAATTCTCCGCAACATAAAATTTACTTGCCGCTGAAATTTCAGTAACTATTGGATCCTCCCAAACTTTCGCAATATTTAATGCTCGCTTCACTTTCAAGGCAGTTTCCTTTTGCTCGTTAGATAAATAGTATATAGCTGATCGGTATTGAGTTCCCACATCATTTCCTTGTCGATTGAGAGTTGTTGGATTATGCACTTGAAAAAACACCTCTAAAATTTCTGCCAAACTGATTACCGTATTATCGAATTCTACCGCTATTACTTCAGCATGTCCTGTTAGACCTGAACAAACCTCTTTGTAACTAGGATTTTTTGTGAGCCCGCCCATATATCCTGATGTGGCCGAAATAACACCATCTAATTCCTGATAAACAGCTTCCACGCACCAGAAGCAGCCTGCCCCCAATGTAATTTTTTCAATATTTTGCCCTTCTTGCATAGCGTTTAAATTTAGACTAATTATGGAAAATATAAGCACGAAAAATTGACTTTTCATAAGCGATTATTTGAAATGAGAACATAGGATAATAGCAATAAGTTCATTACTTTTAACTGTTCAAGTGAAAACCAAATACCTCCTTCTGTTTCTTATGCTCATGTCTCTTGCTTATGCCCAAGAGGAAATGGAAACGATTTCCGTGGATTCATTCGAGATTGAACCCTTTCAAAACCTAGATGAAAAAAAAGAACGATTTATCGATTATTTCTACTTAATGCCTAAGGCAGTGAGAGACTATACCCCTAGTAATTTTTTCGAAAAATTTAAAGATGTAGAGATTAATAGTATCGAGGTTTTTATTGTAGATAGATTTGACGATCCCGTTTATGCTCAGGAAGACATAAAAAATGCTGTTATTGTTGGAAACAAACGAAGCAAACAGAGTGCAGTCTTAATAAAAAAGCAACTTTTGTTTGATACTGGTGACAAAGTAGACCCTATGTTAATCGCAGATACAGAAAGGAATATTAGAGAGAATACCGTATACAAAGATGCGGTTATTATCATTGAGCCAAGCCCGCACATTTCGGGCGTAGATGTTAAAGTTTACGTTCACGACAATAGGCATTGGAAGGCTATATTTGGAGGTACACCTAGATCATTAACTTTAGGAGGGTCTTTCCTTGATTTTTTTGGAGTCTCTCAAAGAATTGAGTTTTTTGGAACGGGGTTGATTGACCCGAGGAACCCTTACAATATTGGAGTAAACTACAATGTGAAAAATATAGCTCGTTCACAAATAGGGCTTACCTTAGATTACAATAAACAAAATCTAAGTGAAGGTTATGGTTTTACCTTAAAACGAAAATTCTTTGCTTACAATACCAAATGGGCAGGAAAACTTCAATTTTCCAACAATGCACGAAAAATAGAAACCAACGAAATTTCGAATGATTATAACAATCGATATCTGAATGCAGACGTTTGGCTTGGGCGATCCTATGGTCTGAAGAATTTAAATCAAAAACATCCTAACTTACGGATGATTTTTTCAGTACGCGGAGTTATCAATAATCACTATGTTATTCCTAAAAATCAACCCTTTCAAAATTTTGTAAACAAGCAAATTTATCTGGGAAGTATTGGCCTAGCCAATCGAGATTGGTATGGATTTGAAGAACTTTATAAGTTCAGGCAATTTGATTATGTTCCCAAAGGATTTAACCTAGCTTATATTGGAGGATACGAGCTAAATGGTATTCTTGGAGGTCGATTTTACAATGGTTTTACTGTCAATTATAACAAACAGTATCCAAAATTTGGTTTCCTTCAAAATGAGTTTAAAATAGGAAGTTTTCTTCGTGAAAAATCCTTAGAGCAAATTACCTTTCAAAGTAAAATATCCTATTTCACCAACCGTGCCTCCATAGGAAAGCTAGGATTCAGGCAATTCATTTCAAGTAATACAACCTTAAGTTTTAATCGGCCTATATCTGAATTCTATAACATAGGAAATAGTGCCATTCGGGGTTTTGATTCACAACGATTAATCGGAACAAAAAGCTTTGTTCTTAATATAGAATCCGTATTCTACACCCCTATCGATTGGTGGACTAGCACAGGCAACTTTTTCTTTTTTGCTGATTTGGGAGTATTAGGAAGAAGCAATAGAGACTTTCTTTTTAACAACACTATTTATCAAGGTTATGGAGGTGGAATACGCTTCCAAAACCTTATTTTAGGTATTGCATACATGGAGATATCCTTGGGGTACTATCCGAACGGATATTTGGTCAATGAAAGAGATTTTGGATACCAAATTGGAGCTACACCCCCTCGACAAATCAGCACAAACAATTCCTTTAACCCCGGAATTCTTAATGACATTTACTAATCTATTGAGAAATAGTTATGACAATCTGCTCATTGAACTCCTCAGGTTTACTCACCCGTAACTTCAAATCCTTTCCGTTAACAAGGGCAGTGAATTCATCCACTGCATTGGCACCAGCAGTTTGAATGGCATTTAAAATTTGCTGATTATTATCCAAAACAGCCATTAACTCCTCCAAGGTATCCACGGTTTCTCTTTCAGTCTGAAAAAATGGTTGGAAACGTTTAGAAGTATATACCAATGATTTTGATTTATCAATAATGATAATAAGCATATTATTCATTATCTCGAGAGTTTCAAGACCTTTTCCATATATTTTGACTAGTCGTCTTAATTTAGCTCTTTCGAAGGCAAACTTAATTGAGCTATCCAAAGATTTACTATCAATACGGCCTTTGACTAAGAAGTCTTGAGCGCCATACTTAACCGATTCTAGACCAATTCTTTCATCTGACAGACCAGTTAAAACGATAAACACATCATTGGGAAACTTCTCAACAGAATTTTGTAAGGTAATTATACCTTGAGAATCAGGTAGATGTAAATCAAGTAAGATAACATCAAAAGATTCTCGTTCTATTTTGTAATGCGCATCCGTAAGGTTATCGACACTCTGAATTTCATAATTGTCCGGATCTAACTCTTCCAAATAAAACTTGATGAGAAATACATCTCCTGGAGTATCCTCTACTACTAATATTTTGATACCATTAGCACTCATTTCCAATACACTTTGCGGTTTCAAACCAAAAATCGAAAGTTTTTTGAACAACCTCAATATATTTCTTGTGACCTGTAGGTTTTACAATCACACATTTAGCTCCTTCCCTAATTGCTTCAACCACATCTGAATCTAAACTTGACGAAGTCATGACAATAATTGGTGTAAAACAACAAACTTTATCTTTTCTCAACTTTTTTAAAACTTCAATTCCACTATATCCTGGCATATTCAGATCGAGTAAAATTAAATTGGGCATCAAATCTTTATCTTCTTTTGATCTCCTGACTAGTTCTTTTACCGCATACACACTATCATCAAAGGATTCTAATAAAATAGATCGACCACTTTTATCAATGGCACTTCCAAGCAGTATAGGCTCTGCTGGACTATCATCAATGAGAATAATTCTATTTTTTTTAGAGGTCATCATAAAACTTAACCAAAAATAGCAAAATACACAATAAGGTGTGTACATTAAGAAGAAGAAATTAAAAGTATTCTTTTATGAAATATGTAATTTTAGTTTCTCAAACAAAACATAAACCAATATTAATGGCACAAGAAGTACAATATAATGAAGATAATATTCGCTCGCTTGACTGGAAAGAACACATGCGCTTGCGTCCGGGTATGTATATTGGAAAAACCGGAGATGGTTCTTCCCAAGATGATGGTATTTATATCTTGGTAAAGGAAGTCATCGATAACTGTATCGATGAGTTTGTTATGGGATATGGTAAAAAAGTAGATGTCAAGGTTGAAGAAAAAAAAGTATACATAAGGGATTACGGTCGGGGCATACCCTTAGGAAAAGTAGTAGATGCCGTTTCAAAAATTAACACTGGCGGAAAATATGATTCCAAAGCCTTTAAGAAATCTGTCGGACTGAATGGAGTAGGAACTAAAGCAGTCAATGCACTTTCCATTTACTTCAGAGTCGAAGCAGTTCGGGAAGGAAAAAAGAAGATTGCCATTTTTGAACAGGGTAATTTAATAGAGGAACGTGATGAAAAAACAAGTGAAGCGAATGGCACCTTCATTGAATTTGTTCCAGATGAAATCATTTTCAAAAAATATAAATTCATTCCAGATTATTTAGAGAATCAAATCTGGAATTACGCTTATCTAAATAGCGGATTAACCGTAAACTACAATGGGCAAAAATTTCTTTCAAAAAATGGTTTAAAGGATCTACTGTTAAGAAAAACAAATGAACAGACCGTTCGATATCCTGTCATCCATTTTAAGTCGGAGGACATAGAATTTTCTTTGGTACATGATAATCACTATGGAGAGGAGTATTATAGTTACGTTAATGGGCAGCATACCGTGCAAGGGGGTACACACCTCAATGCC
Organism: Chitinophagales bacterium; assembly: GCA_016777395.1. GTDB lineage: Bacteria > Bacteroidota > Bacteroidia > Chitinophagales > UBA8649 > JAFMKE01. The sequence goes on from JADHRO010000024.1 coordinate 12,924, forward strand.
TTCAAGGAGGCTATTGTAAAAACTACGCGTGAGTTTTATGGGAAGAATTTTGACTCTCAAGATATTCGCGCCTCTATAGTAGCTGCGATAAGTATAAGGATGCAAGACCCTATATTTGAAAGTCAGACTAAGACTAAGTTAGGCTCAAATAACTTGAATGAAAAAACCAGTATGCGTTTATTTGTTGGTGACTATGTAAAGAAGCACCTTGATAATTTTTTACATCGCAACGCAGAAACAGCTGAGAGGTTGCTAAAGAAAATACAGCAAAGTGAGCGCGAGCGCAAAGACATGGCAGGTGTTAAAAAAATTGCCAAAGAGCGTGCTAAAAAAGCCAATCTCCACAACAAAAAATTACGTGATTGTCGATTTCATTTTTCAGATAAAAAGAACAACAGGCATCTGGATACTACCGTTTTTATAACAGAAGGTGATTCAGCAAGTGGTTCTATTACAAAAGCCAGGGATGTAGAAACTCAGGCTGTTTTCAGTTTGCGAGGTAAACCCCTTAATACTTTTGGGCTCAAAAAGAAAATAGTATACGAAAATGAGGAATTCAATTTACTTCAACATGCACTAAACATTGAAGAGGGCTTGGATGATTTACGATACAATAATGTCGTTATTGCAACAGATGCGGATGTTGATGGTATGCATATTCGTCTGTTGTTGTTAACCTTTTTTTTACAATTCTTTCCAGACCTTGTGAAGGAAGGTCATGTTAAAGTTCTTGAAACTCCGCTGTTTAGAGTTAGAGATAAAAAACAAACTTTTTATTGCTATAGCGAAGAGGAAAAACAAGCGGCTATTGTTGCTTTAAGAGGTAAACCTGAAATAACCCGATTTAAGGGTTTGGGTGAAATCTCACCGGATGAATTTGAGGACTTTATTGGTGACAATATTCGTTTATCTCCTGTAATTCTGGGTAAGGACAATTCGATTGAGGAAATTCTTGGTTATTACATGGGGAAAAATACACCACAGCGACAAGAATTTATTATTGATAATTTAAAAGTGGAAAAAGATTTAGAACAAGAGCACGCTTAATGACTTGTAATTCATTGTCTTAACAATACAACTTAATGAACCCTATCCCCTCTTAATTCCAAATTAGCAATTATCTCTGCTTCTGCTTCAAGATATTCTTCCCATCGCTTCATTACTTGTGCTTTAGGTGAAACAGATGTAGCAAGATCTAGAAAAAGTCGAAAATGTCCAGCCTCACTTATCATTAATTTTCGGTAGAACTCTTTCAATTCATCGTCTGCAATATCAAGAGATAGTAAGCGAAACCTTTCACAACTTCTAGCTTCAATCAATGCAGCAATCAATAAGCGTTCCACCAATTGATGATCTCTTGAACCCCCTTGAATAATATTGCTTTGAAGCTGATTGACATATTCATCTCTTCGTTGTCTTCCGAGTGCCATGCCTCGCTTTTTAAGCTGATCAACCACCATTCTAAAGTGCCCCCACTCTTCGGTAACTATTGGCATCAAGGCATCCACCACATCTGCATACTCAGGGAACATTTGAATAATCGTTATGCAATTTGTGGCTGCTTTTTGTTCACAATATGCATGATCAGTCAAGATTTCTTCAATATTCTTTTCTGCTAAATTCGCCCATCGCGGGTCGGTAGGAAGTTTTAATCCAGCTAACATGCTTTAGTTTTATGCAAAGGTGGTAGTTTTCCTGATTAAAATCAATTAATTAATCAGTTAATGCTAAATTTGATTAAAGGAAAAAATATACATTGAAAAGAACTATTTCTGTTTTCCCTATCTTAATAATTTTGGGCATCTTCCTGCTGTCTGTGCTGGTTCGCATACCCAATATTAATCGCCCTTTGTCAAAACATCACGAATTTGTAACCGCTGTCTCCCTTCGAGTATTAGATATTTGGTCTACCGAAGGAGCAATGAAATATGGATTTAATCCAGTAATGAATTATCCAGGTGAAGCCAATAAAAATATTAATAATTGGGCAAGTACTAC
>JADHRO010000025.1 GCA_016777395.1 Chitinophagales bacterium
AGGGCTAACCTTCGACGATGTACTCCTCATTCCTGCTCACTCAGAAGTTTTACCAAGAGAAGTCAATATTCAGACAAAATTGACCCGAGACATTACAATCAATTTACCCTTGATATCTGCTGCGATGGATACTGTTACGGAGTCTGCAATGGCAATTGCAATGGCCAGAGAAGGTGGAATGGGTATGCTTCATAAAAACATGAGCATTGAAATGCAAGCTAAACAGGTTCGGAAAGTAAAGCGATCGGAAAGTGGATTAATCGTTGACCCGATTACTTTGCGACCAAATGCAACTATTGGGGAAGCATTAGATATAATGAGTGAAAACAAAATTGGTGGTATTCCAATTATTGATGGAGATGATCTACTCATAGGTATCTTAACCAATCGTGATTTGCGTTTTGAAACCAGGCTAAGTGCAAAGGTGAGTGAAATCATGTCCAAGGAAAATCTAATTACTGCTCCAGAAGGAACAGACTTAGTAGCTGCCGAAGAAATTTTGAAAAAGTTTAAGATTGAAAAGCTTCCTGTGGTAAGTCGGGATGGAAAAATAGTTGGACTTATCACTTACAAAGATATTTTACGTGTTCAAAATTACCCCAACGCCTGCAAGGACAGTTTTGGCCGTTTAATGGTTGGTGCAGCTGTCGGAGTAACGGGTGATATGTTTGAACGTATAGAAGCCTTATTAAATGTTGGCGTTGACGTCATTACTATAGATACTGCTCACGGGCATTCTGCAGGTGTCTTAAATGCAGTTAAAAAGGCAAAAAAAGAATTCAAAGAACTGCAAATGATAGCGGGTAATATAGCTACCAAAGAAGGCGCTCAAGCCTTAATTGATGCTGGAGTTGATGCCGTAAAAGTAGGGGTTGGCCCAGGATCCATTTGTACCACAAGAGTAGTCGCTGGAGTGGGTGTACCTCAACTCACAGCTATCCATCAAGCTTATTTAGCTTGCTCCAAAGCAGGAGTACCGGTTATTGCCGATGGAGGAATACGATATACAGGAGACATAGTAAAAGCTTTGGCCGGTGGTGCTGACGTAGTAATGGCAGGCTCTGTATTTGCAGGAACCGATGAAAGTCCTGGTGAAACAATCATTTATGAGGGCAGAAAATTCAAATCCTATCGCGGAATGGGTAGTGTAGAAGCCATGAAACAAGGATCGAAAGACCGATACTTCCAAGATGTGGAAGATGACATAAAAAAATTGGTTCCTGAAGGAATCGTTGGTCGAGTGCCCTACAAAGGAACACTCACAGAAGTCATGCATCAATTTATTGGTGGATTGCGCGCGGGTATGGGATATTGCGGTGCGGGAACCATTGAAGCACTAAAACAAGCTAAGTTTACTGTCATTACCTCTGCAGGCGTAAGAGAAAGTCACCCACATGATGTAACTATTACCAAGGAATCCCCTAATTATAGTAGATAAAAAGAGCAAGATATCCAAGCGCTGCGCTGAAAGAAAATATTTTAAAAGTCTAGTTATCTTTACACCATGAATCCATTTGATCAAGCCCAAACAATGCTTCAAGAAATTCAAGAAGCGAATTTATCCTCAAGCGAATCAGCTGAGGAATTTAGAATTAAATTTATTGGAAGTAAGGGTTCATTAAAAAGTCTTTTTGCTGCAATTAAGGATATCCCCAATGAACGCAAGAAAGAATTTGGTCAACTAGTTAATCAAATTAAACAAGAAGCTGAAGCCAAGATTACAGCTGCCAAAAAAAATGCTTCAGGTGCCAATAAAAATAAAGCGAGTGATAATGATTTAACCGCTCCGGGAGTTCCATATGAAATGGGTACCCGTCACCCGCTTAGTCTTGTAAAAAATGAAATGATTGAGATCTTTAAACGCTTGGGTTTTGTAGTTGAAGATGGACCAGAGATTGAAGATGATTGGCATAATTTTACTGCATTAAATTTGCCCGAGAATCATCCCGCGCGAGATATGCAGGATACCTTCTACATAGATTACGAGGCCAACAAACTTTTGCGGACACATACTTCTTCCGCCCAAATAAGGGTTATGGAAAAACAAAAGCCTCCTATTCGTATCATAACGCCGGGTAGAGTATATAGAAACGAAACTATTTCCGCAAGAGCGCATTGTACTTTCCACCAAGTTGAGGGTTTATATATTGACAAAGATGTAAGCTTTGCAGATTTAAAACAAACCCTATATTATTTTGCAAAAGAGATGTTTAACAGCGATAATATTCGCATGCGACCATCTTATTTCCCTTTTACTGAGCCTAGCGCTGAGATAGATATATCCTGTTTTATATGCGACTCCAAAGGCTGTGCGGTATGCAAGCATAGTGGATGGGTAGAAATAGGTGGCTGCGGCATGGTGGATCCAGCCGTTTTAACCAACGCAGGAATTGATCCGGAAGAATACTCGGGCTTTGCTTTTGGTATGGGTATCGAACGGGTCGCCATGCTCAAGTATGGGATCAATGATATTCGTTTGTTCTTCGAAAATGACAAACGCTTCTTGGAGCAGTTTAGTTAGATATAGCCAGTTGATTAGCCATTAATTTAAAAAAGGTATAGTTAAGTTTGAAGCTTAAAATAAACGCTAATTGATGTATCTTGTGAATGCTTCAAAATGAAAATCATGCGGGATTATAAAATGCTAAGTTATATTAAGGATGTATTAGAAAATATGCCAAGTGATTGGTTGAAATCCACTACACATCGACTAGATATTTTTGATGAAAAGTTGGCCAAAAGTCAATTCTTAACAACTTTTGAAGGCCTCTTTAATGATAACAATTCAGAGCCAGCTGCATTAAAGGATTTACCCACAGCCTATGACTATATACGCTTAGGACATCCCTTATCTTGTATCTTGGAATGGGTAATTGCAAATGAAAATGAGCTAGACGCAAAAAATGTCATCAGTTTTTCTTCTCAAACGATGCCTGTTTTAGCAATACTTAGAAAAAATTTATTCGAAAATAAAAATACTCGAATCCTATTTAAGGGAGAGTTGCCAGATTGTTTTGATGCTGAGCTACTAAAAAGTATTTATGGCTATAAATTTGAATTAAAGCGTGTTGAAAATCTAGAAGACTTACACCCCGCAGATAGCTTCAAGGGAAGCACCATTTTCATAGCACAACATGAAAATATTCAAGCCATGGATTTAAAATCATTCCAAATGGCTGGGGGACTTGACTTTTATATTCATACTTATGAGGGCCTTGGAAGTGTTGTTTTAGTAAATGACAAACAAGGTAGGCAAAACGAAGGTTATATCGCTGAAATTCAGCATGTAAGAAGAAGGGAAACCATTTCCATGACGCCCAATAATTGTTTAACTGCTTTACAATCAATAAGCGGTCAATCTTCCCATGGCAAAAGGCAAGGGAATGCCGAGGCAAACCATACTTTGGTTGTTGATTCTATTGCTGCCATTACAGGATCAAATACAAAATCTCTCTTAGGATCAAGTGGTCTATCCATACAATATGCAATTATGATGGGGGTCATTCATGATGCCTTAGAAAACCATCAAGGAAAGGCTATCAAATTGGTAGTTCCGCCAAATTGTTACGGTGGGACCAATGATCAAGCTCGACGAGTTGCGGCTTGCATCGATAATGTTGAAGTAGTTGATTTGCCCGTTGATGGACAGCACGACATGGTCGATAGTATGCATATTGTTTTAGATAGAATTGCCAATGAAGATGCCGTCCCATTAATTATCGCTGAAATTCCAACTAACCCGAGAGTTGAGGTTCCTCAGCTAAAAAAGTTAAAAGAAGCTCTAAGTGCAGCGCGTAAAACGGCCAGTGGTAATATTGCAGTCGATCCCGTGTTTATCTTGGATCAAACATTCTGCCCCAATGTGCATTTTTTAGGAGAGGGTGAGATTCTATCATCAGTTAGAACCATTGCCTATGTGAGTGGGTCAAAGTTTCCAAGCGGAGGACTTTGCACGGTAGGGTATTGTATTGGAAATAAAAAGACAGAAGCATTAATTGAGAAAATAGATACGCATCTAAAACTTTGCAACAATGAAGCTAACAATCTCCAAATTGAAATCTTAGCCAAACAACTGCCTTCGATGAATCAACGGATTGATGAGGCTTATCGAAATACCCGGGAATTCGTAAATTTTATTAAGCAAAATTTGCCCGCTGCAAAAATCAATTTTGTCTCAGAAGAATTAGCGGACATAGGTTTTACTCCATCCGTATTTTCATTAGACCTTCCTACTAAAGGGAATACACATGAAGAAAGAGAGTCGCTTAAAAGGAGCTTAAATCATCAATTGATTCAATGCATGATCCGCGAAATCCCCAATGAAAGTAAGTTCTGTGTAAGCTATGGACAATTGAAAGGATGCTATTGGACGATACCTGCAACCTCTACGCAAGGAACGACCAAAGAAGGAGATAAGGATTACATCGTACGAGTATCACTTTCTCCAAATATGGATCTTGAAAAGCACAAGGAGGTTTTTGCCAAATTTGTAACAGTCAGCAGCTGACTATAGTAAAATGCTCGCTAAAGCGCTCCATCGATAATTTCCTTAACGCACGCTGGATTTAACAAGGTGGAAGTATCCCCAAGCTGATCCATTTCATTGCAGGCTATTTTGCGTAATATTCTGCGCATAATTTTACCTGAACGGGTCTTAGGTAGACCATTGGTAAATTGAACTTTATCAAGTTTGGCAATAGGCCCTATATGTTCTGTAATGATTTGATTAATTTCTTTACTCAAGTTTTCGTGATTCCGGTGCTCTCCCACTTCTTTTAAAGTTACATATCCGTACAAAGCACTCCCCTTTACATCATGTGGGAAACCGACTATTGCCGATTCAGCAACAGCAGGATGCTCATTGATAGCATCTTCAATCGGAGCCGTACCGAGATTGTGCCCAGATACTATAATCACATCATCGACTCTACCCGTAATCCGGTAGTAGCCTACATCATCACGTAAGGCCCCATCCCCAGTAAAATATTTATTTTCATAACTTGAGAAGTAGGTTTCCTTATACCGTTGATGATTCCCCCAAATAGTTCGCGCTATGCTGGGCCAAGGAAACTTAATACACAGTTTACCTTCTACTTGATTCCCTTTTAACTCATTTCCATTCTCATCCATGAGCGCTGGCTGAATACCCGGCATGGGTAAGGTTGCATAGCTTGGTAAAGTTGGTGTAACATAAGGAATTGGGCAAATCATTATACCCCCGGTTTCAGTTTGCCACCACGAATCAATAATCGGTCTTTTCCTTTTCCCTACATTGTTGTTGTACCAATGCCAAGCTTCTTCATTGATTGGCTCACCTACAGAGCCCAAGACTTTTAAAGAGCTTAAGTCATACTTATCTACAAAATCTAAATTCTCTTTTGCTAGGGCGCGTATGGCAGTTGGAGCCGTATAAAATTGATTGATTTTATGCTTTTCAACGATTTGCCAAAATCTTCCAAAATCAGGATAACTAGGGATCCCTTCAAACATCACTGTGGTTGCTCCATTGGCCAGAGGGCCGTATACAATATACGAGTGCCCCGTAATCCAGCCAATATCAGCAGTACACCAGTACACATCATCCTCTTTATACTGAAAAGCATTTTTGAAGGTGTATGCCGTATACACCATGTATCCTGCTGTAGAATGAACCATACCCTTTGGCATTCCCGTAGAACCTGAAGTGTATAAAATAAAAAGTGGATCTTCCGCATCCATTGTTTCTGCAGGACATTCATTGGACACGTTTAGTAAAAGATCTTCTAAGTACTCATCACGACCTTCCTTCATCTGAATACTGCTGTTGATTCGTTTCACAACTAGCACACTTTGAACACCTGGACAAGTCTCTAATGCTTCATCTACTATTCCTTTTAAGTCGATGGTTTTAGCGCCTCTGTACGAACCATCTGAAGTAATAATCATTTTGCAAGCACTATCATTGATTCGAGTGGATAAAGCTGTCGAAGAGAATCCAGCAAAAACTACAGAGTGAATAGCACCTATTCTAGCGCAAGCTAAAGTAGCTATCGCTAACGCTGGAATCATAGGAAGGTAAATACATACTCTATCTCCTTTGACTATCCCCTTTGACTTCAATACATTCGCAAAAGCATTTACTCGTTTTGATAAATCCTTGTAAGTGATATGCTGAGCTGCTTCGCTGGGGTCGTTTGGCTCAAACAAAATAGCTGTTTTATCCCCTCTTGCAAAAAGATGTCTATCAATACAGTTCTCCGTTATATTAAGTTTTGCGCCTTCAAACCATTTGAATTCAGGTTTACTAAAATCACATTCGAGCACATTGTTCCATTTCTTTCTCCAAACAAAATTCTCTTCAGCAATCTCCTCCCAAAAACTCTCTGGGTGATTCACCGACTCTCTATAAACTTGGAAATACTCTTCTAAATTTTTGATGTGATAATTACTCATTGTTCCAGCTTGATTTTTCTCTAAGTTAAGGGCTTCTGCTGAAAACAAAAAGCCTCACAGTATACTGCGTTGTCTTTTGCTTTATTACTCCGTCTTCCAAAAACATAGTACCTTTGTATCATGCAAATCCAACAACCCTATAAAATCATTGTAGCAACCGGTTTAAACAACGAGATAGGAGCCAAAGGTGATTTACTTTGGCGCTTACCAAAAGATATGCTTTGGTTTAAAGAAAATACTTTGGGCGCGGATGTCATTATGGGCAGGAAGACTTATGAAAGTTTCCCTGAAAAGTACCGCCCGTTGCCAAATCGAACAAACATCGTCATCTCTCGAAACCAATCACTCGACCTGCCTAAAGGGGCACATCTTGTGCATAGCCTTGAGGAAGCCTTCACCTGCGCCGAAAAATGTACAACAACTGAAAAATTCATCATTGGCGGTGGTAAAATATATGAATTGGCCTTACCCCATTGCAAGGAAATCGTGCTGACTAAAGTGCATGCTACGTTTAGGGAAGCAGATACCTTTTTTCCAAATATTGACATGAATGAATGGACGGAAGTTTGGGCAGAACATCATCAAGCAGATGAAAAGCATGCCTATGATTATTCATTTATACGTCTAGCCCGGAAAGAATGAAAACATGGGATGTCATAATCATTGGCGGTGGCGCTGCAGGTTTTTTTACTGCCATTAATTACAAACAGCTCAATCCAAATAAAGCGGTCTTAATCCTTGAAAAGGATAAAGACGTTTTAAAAAAAGTAAAGATTTCTGGAGGGGGAAGGTGCAATGTAACGCATGCTTGCTTCGAGCCCAAAGAATTGGCTAAATTTTATCCGAGAGGCAGTAAAGAATTGCTCGGTCCATTCCATCAATTTTGCACAGGCGATATGATGGGCTGGCTCGAGGACCATGGCGTTCCCACAAAAATAGAAGAAGACAACCGAGTATTCCCGCAAAGCAACAGCTCGCAGAGCATTATCGATTGTTTTATGGATGAAACAAAACGCTTAGACATCAAAGTCAATCTAAGAACCCGACTCGATAGAGTTGTCAAGGAAGATAACTGGAAACTCTATTGCGGCGAAGAAATTTATACAACAAAAAATCTAGTTTTCTCTTCTGGCAGCAGCCCTAAAGTATGGGAACTTATACACAGAGACCTCGGGCATCAAATCGAAGCTCCGGTCCCCTCCCTTTTTACGTTTAACAGCAAAGACGCTAGAATTCAAAATTTAATGGGACTTTCAGTTCCCATTGCGCAGGTCAAAGTAATTCATGAAAATTTAGTGAGTCAAGGACCCTTATTAATTACTCATTGGGGGTTGAGTGGGCCAGCAATATTAAAATTATCAGCTTGGGGAGCGATAGCATTACATCGCTTAAAATATAAATTTACTATCGCGGTCAACTGGCTGGGCTATGAGACTCAGGAAGAATGCAAAGCAGTTCTTTTAAATCAAAAACAGGAACACGGTAAAAAAAGTGTAGTTAAGCATTGCCCTTATTCTATTCCCAAGCGACTTTGGGAAAGCTTGGTATTGGATGCTGTCAATCAAAAAGACAAAAATTGGGCAGATCTTAATAAGCAGGAGTTCGGCAAGCTCGTTGAAAACCTCATTGGCTGCACAATTGAAGTAAAAGGGAAAAGCACTTTCAAAGATGAATTCGTGACTGCTGGTGGCGTGAAACTAGCTGAAATTAATTTTAAGTCCTTTGGTAGTAAACTTCATGATAAGTTATATTTTGCTGGCGAAGTCTTAAACATAGACGCCATTACGGGTGGTTTTAATTTTCAGGCCGCTTGGACAGGTTCTTGGATGATAGCTCAGCATATCAAGTAAAATAATTTATGCATATTTAAAGTACTAATCGCCATGATAGCAAAGGATAACATTTTACGGTATGTGCTGATCATTAGCTTTCTAGCCTGTATGGCAATGGCCAATAAGTTATGGTTGGGTAGCAGTCGAATCATCCCTGAAGTTGCCTTGGTAAATGCTGATTTTTTAGCCAGTAATGCACTTCAATATGCCTTGGTTGGCATGCTTGTTTTATCCCTGTTATTCTCTTTTTTAAATAGGTATTATACTTACTGCATTGGCATTGCTGCTAGCTGTTTTTTCATACTAGTCCTTGATGACATTAACCGTTTACAGAGTTACTATTATCAATTTATGGCTATGCTCGTGCTACTAGCCAGCATGCATAAAAAAAGTACGAGCCAAAAGATATTGGTGATGTATGTACTCATGGCAGGCATCTATTTTCACAGTGGTTTAAGCAAATGGAATGATAATTTTGTTCACTTTGTATTTCCCAATATGCTTTATGCATTTCAGTATATTTCTTTAGAGACATGGCAAGAATTTTCTTTGAAAGAAATAGCCTATAGTATTCCTATTTTGGAGATGACTCTTGCAGCATTAATTCTTATTCCTTCGACCAGAAAGGCCGGCTTAATCACAGCGATTGTGTTGCACCTTGCTATACTTTATGTAATTGGCCCCTTTGGTTTAAGCTGGAATTCTATTGTTTGGATATGGAATATTGCAATGATTGCTTTCAATGTTATTCTCTACCTCCAGCACGAAAAGACAAAAGGAAAGGTGGTCAAACCATTTAAGCTAATTGGTTTTTGGATTGCTTTGCTACTTTTTGGGCTTCTTCCCTTGCTAAATCTTATCGACAAATGGGATAATTATCTTTCCTTCAATTTGTATACGGGGACAACACCGAATGTGCAATTGCATATCGACCAGGCATCTCAGTTAGAGGACATTCCTTTGTTTTACATCGAACAGGATACTTTTATCGACTTAAATGTTTGGGCTTTACAAGATATCCAAACTGCTATCTATGCAGAAAAGTGGGTATTTGATCATATCAGTAAGCAAATCTGCCAGGAGCTTGATTGTAAGCAGGTGACGCATTTTCAGGTGTATAAAGAAAGTATTGATTATATCAATTAATTCAAGCCTACTATCTTATCGCAGGCTTGATCAAGCATTTTATATACATTTTCGAAGCCAAATTCTCCATAATATGGGTCAGGAACAGCTATATTTTTTCCGGGCACTAACTCATTCATAATCAATTTAACCTTTGCCTTTTCCTTTTCAGATTGGGCCATGGCGATCACATCCCTATAGTTGCTGGAATCCATGACGTAGATCCAATCGAAAGTTTCAAAGTCCCAGCCCCTAAACGGACGACTGCGTTGATTTGAAATATCAATCCCATTCGTTTTGGCTACCTGTATAGATCGTATATCGGGTTTTTCTCCAGCATGAAGACTACTTGTGCCCGCACTATCCACTTCCCAGCCCAAGCTCAAGTTATTGATTTTCTGCTGTAAAATACCCTCTGCCAATGGTGAACGGCAAATATTACCAAGGCATACCATTAATACTTTCAATTGCTCTATTTTAGGTCAGTTAAAATATAAAGATAGAAAAGCCACAACATAATCTTCTTCTCCTTCGATACCTTTATACTTTTCGCTTAACTTTACAAACGATATGCATACTGATTCAGATACCATAGCAGCGATAGCAACAGCCAACGGAGTTGGTGCCATAGGCATAATCCGTATATCAGGAGACGACGCGATCGCTATCTGCGACAAAGTATTTAGAGGGGCAATATTGAGCAAAGCAAAGAGTCATACCTTACATTATGGGCATATTTATGATGGGGACCTCTTGTTAGATGAAGTGGTTGTCAGCTTATTTCGGGCACCTAAATCTTTTACTACTGAAGATAGTGTTGAAATCTCTGGCCATGGCTCCCCTTTTGTATTGGAACAAATACTACAAGTACTTATAAGAAACGGCGCAAAAATGGCGCAGCCTGGAGAATTTACCCTAAGGGCATTCTTGAATGGGCGTATCGATTTAAGTCAAGCAGAGGCAGTTGCTGATTTGATAGCCAGTAATTCAGCAGCCGGAAGAGAACTGGCTTTGCAACAAATGCGTGGTGGTTTTGCTACCGAATTAAAAACTTTGCGGACGCAATTGATTGATTTTGCGGCACTCCTTGAATTAGAATTAGACTTTAGCGAGGAGGATGTGGAGTTTGCTGATCGAAGTGATTTGATTAATCATGTCAATCAGATTCAAACGGTCCTGGGTGCTTTGAAGAAATCCTTTCAATATGGAAATGCCATTAAAAACGGCGTAGCAGTGGCGTTAGTAGGAAAGCCAAATGCCGGAAAAAGTTCTTGGATAAATGCTTTGACCAATGATGATATTTCCATTGTAAGCACGATTGCTGGAACCACTCGAGATAAAGTAGAAGCGCGATTGAATATTGACGGCGTCTTGTTTCGATTAATGGATACCGCAGGTATACGCGCTACCCAAGATGAAATCGAAAGTATTGGCGTTGAGCGTGCAATACAATCTATTCAACAAGCTGAATTAGTAGTCTTCATCTTTGATGTAAGCACCACTTCCTATACAAATTTTGAAGAGGAATTGAAAGATATTCAAGCCCAAAACAGTAAAGCTCCAATTATCATTTTGGCCAATAAATATGATCTTGTAGCCAAGAATCAAATAAGCATAGATGATCGGTTTAACAAGCACAAGAATCTATATTTAATTTCTGCTCATCAGGATACGGATGTTCACGACTTGAAAAAAGAAATGCTGACATGTATCAATAACTTAAACAGTGCTGAAAGTAATCATGTGGTGAGCAATGCTCGCCATTACGAAGCCTTACAACAAGCACATCAAGATGTAGCAAAAGTATTGCAAGCCTTCGAGATGCAAGTCAGCAGTGAACTCATTGCCCATGATATGCGTCAAGCTATCAATAGCATTGGAAGCATAACCGGTGAAGTAGACATCGATCAAGATATCTTAGGAACAATCTTTGGTAAGTTTTGTATTGGAAAGTAGACCATGAATTTAAACGAAAGAGGCAAGGTAATTAACATTGCCTCTCTCAAATCTATCTTTTAGTAATATTCCTAGCCAAAAAACAACTAAAACCAACCATAACTGTAAACCACAGTACTAGGTTGGTTTTCACCATACGCAACACCAACGTCTCTTGCAGCCTTTATTGTGGCCTTTTGAAGATCAACATCATCTTGCTGCTGTTTGAGCTCAAAATCCCACTCTCTTTGATCTAACTCCTTAATTCTAGAAGATATTTCTGCTGTCAACTTTTGAGCATCAGGCATACACTTAGAATTCGGGTCAACCTGACCTAAATACGTACTAGCTGTTTGCGCCGAGCCAGCATCTAGGCCCTCACTCCATGCGCTTCTTGCATTTGTAAGCAACTTAGTACATTGATAGTCAATTTGCTTCTGATATATAGGTACAATAGCATCCATTGCCTTAGTGTAACAATCCAAACAAACTTCAGGAATGCCAGACAACTTATGAATTGCAGCTTCAAACTCATTCTGGGATGAAAGCGTCGCCGCCTCTTTTAGAATAAAATCACATTGAGCATTGTAATACTCTATAATTTTAGTTTTACCTTCTTCCATCAAGGTTTTAAATATGTCATCCGTAGATTTGATATTCTTCAAAGCTGCTTTATAGGCTTTAGTTTGCGTTTCCCCAACACCCTTTAAAGTCTTCGAGGTTGAAGCAAAAAGTTTGCCATCAATACCATCTCCTACAAAAAAACTAACCTCCAACGTATAGGCGTGCATTGGCGGTGCTGTTGGTGTTATATCCATTGTAACAATTTGCACATTAGCAGTGAATATAAATCGCTCATTCGCAGCGGCTCCCCCCATTCCATGCTTAGCAGTAATTTGATTCAATTTGTTCTTTAAATATTTTTGCTCAGATGGATTCAAACCATCTATTTCATCTGATACTACCGCAGCCAAAGTTATTCTTGCAGCATCATCAGCTTTTCCAAGGTTATTTTGAGCATAGGCACTTACACCCATGACAAAACAAAATATGTACATAATCTTTTTCATAACACTCTTTTTTTTTATTTACCCCCTAAAACTAACTGAGCTTGACCAAGACCTTTCATCATAAGCTTTGACTCAATTTCAAAATTATCCTTTAAATACTTCATTAGACCGTTGGCCCAACGTCTTGTATCCATTGCTCTTTGTGAACCATTTCTCTCGTAATACAGAGGTATTCTTACTTGCTCAAACAACATCATGTTCTGCGTTGCATCAGTAGTAGAGAATCTATTATTTACTGTATTATCCGCGATCCAGTCCTCCAGCAAAAAGCCAAGCTCATCATCACCAAATTCATCTGTTTCTAGATCATAATCCCAAGTATCCCATGTCATGATGCGCAATATAACCTCTCGACCATTAGCAAACATATCATCAAAGTGATTTTGCAATTGAACATTAAAATTATCGAGGTGAGACAACACAGCCTCTTGCAGAAGAACCGGTAATTCAGCAGTGAACGAAGGAGTTCCAGTTCCCGAAGCGCCTGCAACTTGCTTATCAGTATATGCATCTAATCCCTGAAGATTGAAAGTTATTGATTTTTTAGGACCGGTAGTATTTACAGTCCAAGTTAATTGCATCCAAATATCCGCTTTTGCAACTTTCTTCAGTTTATCGATTGGACTCTCATTTAACTCCCCTCCTTCTTTACTCATAAGCATCGCATCTTCAGCAGCATTGGCTTCCAACGTCTTTAAAGATGATTCTAAGTTTTTTAACGGGAAACCCCTATCAGCCATTAATTCGTTAATTTTGCTTATGACTAACAATAAGTCTGAATTTTCTTGTAGAGCTTTTTTATAATCGGGTACTTTAGTTACCTTACCCTCATTATCAAACACCTGCATATAACCGTTTGTAAGGCACCAGTTATCACTTGGCACTATCATAATAGTTGGCTTCTTTGCCTGTCCAAAAAGGACTGTTGATGACAACAAAACTGCCATCATTATAGTAAAAATCTTTCTTAACATAATAAATATTTTAATTTAAAATTGAATCGTTCTTTAATAGCTTCTTTAACTCTGATCTTTGCACTCTCAAAATGACACCATAAGTTATCCCACTTCTGGATTTAAAACGATCACCTTTTATCTTTTTACGAATTCTTGCATCCTCAAAGCTTACAAAATTCAAAAATTTGCCATTATCAGCAAAAAAGACATTAAAATAATCCTCATACTTTTCGCGTGCGTTGACCTCGACCACCAATGGTCTTACCTGACACTCTTCTTTTCCTTCTCTTATGCCAGTGAAGATTATATCTCGCACTGCTTCCTTCTTTGCTTGCTCGGTTGCATCGAATCTGTTCTTACCAGTTCCCCATGCTTTGACCGTTTGAGAGCCGTCCAATTCTACTCCAAGACATTCCGTTTTGAAATTGTAATTCCCCGCAATTCTTGACGTATTACACGCAGTAAAAAAAAAGAACCCAAAAGTTATAATATAAATTTTTCTCATATTCCTACTTTAAAAACCACTACTTAAACCTTTGATGATACCAGCTTGTTCCAAATTTTTTCTCAAGCCAGCAACGTTAACAGACACCACTACCCCGATTTTAAATTCCTTTTTACCCATAGAAATTCTATCCCCTGGTCCAATTACACCATTATTTGCAAGGAAAACATATTTTTGGAAAGTTCCACCATCTTTAAAAAACTCTTTGAAAAACTCCTGCTTCTCTTGTTCTATATTGGGGTTTCTCGCCAAAGCTTGTTGACCGCCAGTTCCAGGGAATCCCTTAAAAATTATTGCATGCACAGCATTTTTTTGAGCCTGATTTGTTGCAGTTTCTGGATTTTCAGAATATGTCCATACCTTAACCTGACTGGTACCTTGTTTTCCCACTCCAACAACCTCTACTTCGTACCGCCACTCATTCGTTTCATTATCCGCCTTCTTTTGACCCTTTTGAGCACTTATTGTACCAAAAGAAAAAATTGCGCAAATAATCAATAATATACTTAATCTATTCATAATTTTATTTTTTCTGTTTAACTAACATACCAGGTTGAATACTTTTCGAACCTTTAAATCTTGTTCCGTAGACAACATTCCCATCGCTATCTAACTGCTCTTCTGTTGCTTCACCCGCATTGTATCGATTATCCCAAATTGGATATTTTTTGTCCACCTTGCAAGTTCCTATTGACTTCCATGTCGTTTTACCTTCTTTCTTGTCCCATACCATTTCTAGCACTTCAAATTGAGATTTGGCAGTGACGCCTTCTTTTTCACCTACTAAAACTACAACAGGGTCAACAGAAATAATTGGCATTTTAGGCTTGAACACATCATTGTCCTTTTGCAATTCAACAAATGCTTTATTGACATTTCTAACTAACGCTTTGTCAATAATTTGATCGAGAGACTTATCCTT
>JADHRO010000026.1 GCA_016777395.1 Chitinophagales bacterium
AAATGGGTGTAACGGCGAGAAGCATACGATTTCAAGAATTAATGAAGGATGAAGAGCTCATCTCTTATGAAGACCTCAAGCGGTTAAAATATGATTCTAAAATGAGCTTCCCCTTACATACCCGATCTATTATGAATTTAGACGAGATAAGACAATTAGATGCTCAAGAATATCCTGAAATTGCTGACGTCATAGAAAAAATTAAACGATGGGACGGAAGCACCACTGCAGAAGATAGAGAAGCTGCTATTATTTCATTAGGAGTTCAGTACTTGTTAGATTATATGGATGGCCATAAAATATCCGAATTAAACAAAGCACTTCCTAAGGAAGAATTTGCCAATGCACTGAAGTTTGCCAAAAAGCATTTACTCAAACATTATGGAAGTATTGACATAGAACTTGGTGACTTGCAGAAACACGTGAGAGGGGATGTAGAATTACCTATATGGGGTATCCCTGAAGTTATAACACAGATGTATACTGAGCCTTATAAAAAAGGGATGTATAAAACGGTACTTGGGGAATCCTTCATTCTATTTGCTACTTATGATAAAGAAGGTTTAGAAAGAATTGAAACTATCAATTGTTTTGGCAGCTCTGCTAATAAGGATAGTCCACATTATACTGATCAAATGGAAATGTTCGTGAATAAGGAGCTAAAGCAGGTCTATTTTGATAAAGAAAAGAATCTTCAACGAGCGATGCAAACTTATCACCCGAAGTAAGCTTCTGGGCGATTTAATCATTGCCTTATTCAGTCGAATTTAAACCAAAGCCAGTTTCAATACTTTGCTCATATCCTCAACAAAATGAAACTTAAGCCCTTTGATGTATTCTTGATTGATTTCATTCACGTCTTTTTCATTGTCTGCGCACATGATTATTTCTTTTATCCCTGCTCGCTTGGCTGCCAAAACCTTTTCCTTAATTCCCCCAACAGGTAATACTTTTCCGCGCAAACTAATTTCTCCGGTCATCGCTAGGAAAGGTTTTACTTTTTTTCCTGAAAACAAGGAAGCCAAAGCACTTAAGATTGTAATTCCTGCCGAAGGCCCATCTTTAGGTGTTCCGCCCGCGGGGAAATGTAAATGAACAACTTGATTTTCAAAACTGTCCATTTCAATACCTATTTCCGAGGCATGTGCTTTCAAATATGAAAATGCGGTATTAGAAGACTCCTTCATAACATCCCCTAGGTTTCCAGTCAATTTAAACTGCTCTTTTCCTTTATATTTAGTTGACTCAATGTATAAAACATCTCCACCAACAGAGGTGTAAGCCAAGCCAATGGCAACGCCCGGAGGGTTTTTATCTAAAGCTTTATCACTATCAAAATGAGAAACACCGAGGTAGGTTTCTAAGTCTGCTGAGCTAACCGAAACATTATAATCCTCTTCCATCGTGATTCGTTTGGCAATCGCACGCATTACTGCAGCCACTTGTCTTTCCAAACTACGCACACCACTTTCCCTTGTATATTTTTGTGCAAGCTCTTCTAGCGAGGCTTTACCAATCTTTAATTGATTGGCTTTCAGACCGTGAGATTTTCGTTGTTGAGGTATTAAATGTTTCTTTGCTATTTCTACTTTCTCCTCTAAGGAGTATCCCCCCAATTGAATAATCTCCATTCGATCACGAAGAGCAGGCTGTATAGAGCCTAAATCATTTGCAGTAGCTACAAACATAACCTTACTTAGGTCAAATTCTGATTCTAGATAGTTATCATAAAAAGTACTATTCTGTTCAGGATCTAACACCTCCAATAAGGCCGAACTTGGATCTCCTCTAAAATCTTTACCCACCTTATCAATCTCATCGAGAATGAAAACTGGATTGGATGATTTTACTTTTTTCAAGGACTGAACAATTCTACCTGGCATAGCCCCGATGTATGTCTTACGATGACCTCTAATTTCACTTTCATCATGCAATCCCCCTAGGCTCATTCGAATGTATTCCCTACCTATAGCAGAGGCAATTGACTTGCCCAATGATGTTTTACCTACACCTGGAGGTCCAACAAAGCAAAGAATCGGTGATTTTAAGTCTCCTTTTAACTTAATGACTGCCAAGTACTCGAGTATTCGATCTTTGATCTTATCCAATCCATAATGCTCAGCATCCAAAACTTTCTTAGCTTTTACTAAATTCAAATTATCTTTTGTGGTCACCCCCCAAGGTAGATCTAATAGTAACTCTAAATGATTTATAGTCAGCGCATACTCCGGTGCAGCGGGGTTCGTACGATTTAACTTTTTGTATTCCTTTTGGAAAGTTTCTTCTACTTTTTTCGGCCATTTCATTTTGGCAGCACGTTCCTTTAGACCTTCCAACTCCTTTGCGGGATTATCTTGCCCTAATTCTTCTTGTATTGCTTTTAACTGCTGATGCAAAAAATAATCACGTTGTTGTTTTTCAATGTCAACGCGAGTTTTATCTTGAATCTTATTTTTTAAGTCTAGCAATTGCAACTCATTATTTAAATGTTCAAGGACCTTATTGGCTCGAATATTTAAATCGTCAATACTCAAAAGTTGTTGCTTGTCCGAAACACCACCATTCAAATTTGACGCAATGAAATTGACAAGAAAGAAGCGATTTTTAATATTTTTTAAAACTCCCGCAGCCTCACTTGGTATGTGATTCGACTTCTGAATGATCTCCTTAGCTAAATCTTCAATAGTCGATATCAAGGCTTTAAATTCTTTTGTTTGCTTAGGTTTCTTCTCCTCAACCTTAACAAAAATTGCCTTCATGAAGGGGTCATCTTGAACACCTTCAAGCATTTTTATTTTGCTTACTCCCTGCAAAATGACCGTATTCGTGCCATCAGGCATTTTGAGCATTTTAATAATTCGCGCTAAGGTTCCTATCTCATACAAATCATTAAAGCCAGGTTCTTCCTCATTCGCATTTGTTTGAGCCAATACACCAAGCAATTTATCTTTACGATAAGCAGAGCGAACTGCCTTAATTGAAGTATCTCTTCCTACAGTAATCGGCATTATTACACCGGGGAAAATTACTGAATTTCGCAAAGCCAGCACCGGCAGGGCCTCCTTAATTTCAATATTGTCATTCTCTCCAATCTCATCTTCACTTATTATGGGCAAAAACTCCGCATCTTCCTCAATTGATATAAACTGTTCTCCAAAATCCATAGGTTCCTCTTTATTTATTGAAAAAAGCGGTTGCCATAAACGAGCAACCGCTTTTTCAGTTCTGCAAATTTAGTTTAAAAATACCTGATTTACTAAATCTGTCTTAATGATTAATTCTCCATTTTCAACATCTACCGTAAAACTTGAACCACTGCGAATTTCATTCCCTAATAATTTTTTAGATAATAGGTTTACAATGTCGCGCTGAATCAATCTTTTAATCGGTCGCGCTCCATATTGTGGGTCATATCCTTCGTCAGCAATCATATCCAATGCTTTTTCTGAAATACTCATTGAAATCTCTTGTAAAGCGAGACGCTCTTTGAGATTTTCTATTTGTAATAAGGCAATTTCCTTTAAATTACTTCTTGTCAGTGGCTCAAACATGGTGACCTCATCTATTCGATTTAAAAATTCTGGTCGAAGCAAATGCTGCAGTCTTAAAATGACTTGTTCCTTAGTTGTGGCGTATACCCCCGCTAGATATTCAGACTCTACACCTGCATAGTTTTCCTGGATAATGTCTGACCCGATATTAGAAGTCATAATTATTATTGTATTCTTAAAATTGGCCACTCGTCCTTTATTATCCGTTAGGCGTCCTTCATCTAAAACTTGCAGTAAAATATTGTTTACATCAGGATGCGCTTTTTCAAACTCATCAAGCAGAATTACTGAATATGGCTTTTTACGCACTGGCTCCGTCAACTGGCCTCCTTCGTCGTACCCTACATATCCCGGAGGCGCTCCTAATAATCTGGCTACGGAATGTTTCTCCATGTACTCACTCATATCTAACCGGATAATTGCGCTGTCGTCATTAAACAAATAGCTAGCCAATGCTTTCGATAATTCTGTTTTTCCAACACCTGAACTGCCGATAAACAAGAAGGATCCAATAGGCCTTTTTTCATCTGCTAGACCAGCTCTATTTCTTCTTATTGCATGAGATACCGCCTCGATTGCTTCTTTCTGCCCTATCACTCGGTTACCTAATTCGTCCTCTAAACGCAACAACTTAATTCGCTCTGTTTCCATCATTTTGGAAACTGGAATTCCAGTCCATTTAGAAACTATTTCGGCGATATCTTCCGCGTCTACCTCTTCTTTCAATAATCTAGATTCACTATTAATATTTTGCAAACTTCTTTCTAGTATTTTGACCTCGTCATTAGCTGCTTTTACTTTACCATAACGAATCTCTGCTACTTCACCATACTGTCCATCCCGTTCCAACTGCTCTGCTCGTAATTTAAAACCATCAATTTCCTTTCTCTTGGCTTGTATATTATCTAGCAACTCCTTTTCCTTTTGCCATTTAGCCCTAAAGGCAGTTTGCTTGGAGGTCCACTCTGCTATTTGCTTGCTTAAATCTTCGATCTTCTTTTCATCCGTTTCCCGCTTTATGGCTTCCCTTTCTATTTCTAATTGCCGAATTTTTCTTTCTATTTCATCTAACTCCTCGGGCATAGAATCAATTTCGAGGCGGAGCTTAGCTGCTGCCTCATCAATCAAATCAATTGCCTTATCTGGTAGCTGCCTTTCTGTGATATAACGCGAGGAAAGTTCAACCGCAGAGATTATTGCATCATCTTTGATTTTGACCTTGTGATGCATCTCATACCTATCTTTTAGTCCTCTTAGTATGGAGACTGAGTCTTCGATACTCGGCTCTTCAATAAGTACTTTTTGAAACCTTCTTTCTAATGCCTTGTCCTTCTCAATGTACTTTTGATACTCTTTGTTGGTTGTTGCGCCAATTGCTCTCAAATCGCCACGAGCCAAGGCAGGTTTTAAAATATTTGCTGCATCCATAGCACCTTCTGTAGCTCCTGCACCAACAAGTGTATGGATTTCATCAATAAAAAGAATAATACTGCTACCCGCTTCTTGCACTTCTTTAATAACAGCTTTTAGACGCTCTTCAAACTCACCGCGGTATTTTGCCCCAGCCATCAACAATCCTAAATCCAAGGAAAAAATCTCTTTCGATTTTAGATTTTCAGGGACATCTCCATTAACGATTCTATGCGCAATCCCCTCTGCAATAGCCGTTTTACCAACTCCTGGTTCTCCTACTAGAATTGGATTATTCTTAGTTCGTCTTGATAAAATATGTAAGACCCTTCGAATTTCCTCATCTCTTCCAATCACTGGGTCAAGCTTACCATCTTTGGCTCGGTCATTCAAATTAACTGCATATTTGGATAATGCATTGTATTTGGCTTCCGCATTTTGATCAGTTACTTTACTTCCTTTTCTCAATTCTTCAATAGCGATTGATATGGCTACTTCGTTCATTCCCAATTTTTTCAAATCCCTCGCTAAAGCGTCATTCGTACTAATTATTCCTATGATTAAATGTTCGATACTCACATAACTATCCCCCATTTTTTTCATGATGCTATTGGCTTTCAAGATTACCTGATTAAAGTCTTTACTTGGGAAAGCTGCCGCTTCTTTATTTTGTTTAGGTAAAGCATTTAAATTTCTATCTACCAATGTGGCTAAAGCCTTCATTGCTATGTTCATTTTACTTAAAACAAAGGGCAAAACATCCTTGTCACTCTCCACTACCCCCTTAAGTAAGTGAATAGTTTCCATACTTGGATTATTGTTGTTAAAGGCTAATTGTTGAGCAAAGCTCAACGCCTCCATTGATTTCTGTGTAAAATTGTTTGGATTCATCTTCTTCTCTTTTTCATTTTCAACTTACGGAGCAACCCACGCTCATCTTCTTCCTTCAAAATATAAACCATTATAAGAAATCGGAATTTATGTCGCTAAACCAAGTAATATCTAGACATTTTGACACAAGTCAAGTGCTAAATAATGTATAATTTCCAAACCGAAATGCAATTTTTCTATCTTTACCTTATGAATATTAACACCTTAGCAAAATCGAGTTTTATAATACTACAACTTCTTTTTATATGTGCTTGTAAAACGGATTCCAAAAGTGACGCACTTAGTCCAACTATTATTGAATCAAACGACACGCTCATAATATTAGATAGTCTTATTCAGGCGGATGTTCGTAACCCTGATTTATATTTCGATAGAGCCGTATACTACAAAAACAAGGGTTTATTCCCAAAAGCTAAAGCTGATATCTATAGTGCGCTGTTCATCGACAGTATAAACGCCGATTTCTATATGTTTGCCGGTGATTTATTTGTTGACATGGGCGATGGTGCAAATGCTGCAGCATTAATGAGTAAAGGCATCAACATGAATCCTAAGAATGAAGACTTATATGTAAAAGCTATAGCCTATAATTATTACCTACAACGCTATGAGGCTGCATTAAATTTTACTAGGGATCTGATTCAGTTGAATAAGTACAATGCTGAGGCGTATTTCTTTAAAGGAATGATATTTAAGGAAATTAATAAAGAGAATGAAGCTATTTCATCTTTTCAAACATGTATTGAAGTTGACCCTGGATTTTACAATGCGCACATGCAATTGGGCTTATTATTCTCCTATGGTGGCGACGACCTGTCCGTTCAGTATTTTGAAAACGCTTTACGTTTAGACGAAAATAGTAGAGAAGCCATGTATGCAATAGCTTATCACTATCAGCAGAAAGATGAATTTAACTTAGCTGTTAATCAATACAAGAAAATGATTTTACTCAATTCAAAAGACCACGAAATATTTTTCAATCTTGGACATTGCTATATTGGTTTAGACTCCTTAGATAAAGCATACAAGCACTTTGATTTAGCAACCCAAATCCAGCCTCAATATGCTGGCGCTTATTATATGAAGGGAAACTTAAGAGAAATACAAGGAAATAACGCAGAAGCATTGATGAATTATCAGCAAGCACTGAACATGCTTCCGGGGGACACCACAATTATTCTTGCTATTAAACGCCTTAAGTAACTAAAAATGGGCGCTAAACCTAGCACCCATTTTTATTTCTGACAGCACAGAACCTCACTACCTTAGTAAGGTAACACTTCCTTTTCTATCAATAATTTTCCCATCCAGATATTGCACGTTCACATAATAGGTAAATACTCCAGGTCCTTGCATCTCTCCTTTTAAAGTGCCATCCCATGAAACCTGCTGATTACTGCTCTCAAATACTTTTTCGCCCCATCTGTTGAATACCTGCATCGTCACATACTCGATTCCTTCTCCAAAAACCTCAAAGGTATTGTTCACATTATCGAAACTTCCAGGTGTAAATGCATTTGGGATAAACAATTGCAAATTATTCTCCAACTGTATTGTCGTATTGGCAGTTGTATTACATAGCTCTTCATCATCTCCCACATAATAAGCCGTTGCCGTATAAGTGGTGTAGTTCTCATAGGTCAAAACGGTTGGGTCAATGCAATCACTGCAATTTAAGCCCGTTGTCGGAAACCAGCTTACTTGAGTAATATCTCCATCTGCATAGTTTGGTGACGTAACCGTTAAACTTAGTGTTATACTTTCTTCTAATTGTAAGGTCGTATCTGCTGGTACAACTACAAATGAAAAATAAGGCTGTTCGTATACAGTCGTACTAGATAATTGCGATAGGCAGAGCGAATTCGAACCTAAATCTTGAACAATAATTTCAGCATATACTCCCGCTGGAAGTCCTATAAAATCTGGACTTGACTGAAAGGTCTCCCCACCATCGATGGAGTAAGAATACCCGAGGCCTGTTCCTCCCGTGGCAAAGACATTAACACTTCCCGATGCATCTCCCCAGCAGTTCGCTGAATCTGGTGTCGCTACCACAACAACTGGCGTCGGTTCTTCAATGGTTACAGATCCCGATATTGAACAACCATTAGCGTCTGTTACGCTTACTTGATAACTATTGCTCGATAAGCCCGTCGCTATTGCTGTAGTCTGTCCTAAGGGATCATTCCATAAATAAGTATATCCGGCTGTTCCACCTGATACTGTTGCTGTCGCTGTCCCATCACTATATCCAGCGCAGGTGATAAAAGTACTATCCAGTATAACACTTAACGGAAGTAGTGGCTCCGATACCGATGCACTATTTGAATACGTACATCCATTTCCATCCGTTACAGTGACCGAATATGTACCTGCTATTAAGCCTAAAGCGGTAGCTGTATTTTGATTGTTTGCCGCTGCATCCCATTGAAATTGAAATGGCGGTGTTCCTCCACTCGCGATTTGTGCAGTAAGACTTCCATCATTATCTCCAAAGCAATTAACCGCTGAGCCAGTAAAAGTTATTAATCCATCTCCTGGTTGGGTAAGGGCAATAAGCTGGCTCAGTAAGCAGTTATTCGAATCTGTTACCGTAAGTGTATACGATCCTGCAGCAAGTCCTGCAAGGTCTTCTTGATTTTCGGTAAATCCATTAGGACCAGTCCAACTATAGTTGTAGGGCAAAACTCCACCACTAACCGAAGCGTCCACGGCGCCAGTATTATCGCCAAAGCACAGCAGATTGGTTTCAGTCAGGTTTATCCCTAAAGCAAGCGGTTCATTAATAACCGAAGTTAACTGAGTATTACAATTATTCCCATCTGTAACAGTCAATGTATAGCTACCTGCAGTTGAAGCAATTACATCTTCGTTTGCTCCACCACCATTTGACCATTGGTAGGTATATGGAAGGCTTCCTCCTGAAGTACTTACCGCTATTTCTCCAGTAGAGGCTCCATTACAAAGTATGTTGGTTACATTATCGAGGCTTAATAAAAGGGAGTCTGGTTCATCAATATTTATCGTGATACTATCCTGACAGCCATTACCATCAATTACAATTACTTGATAATTACCCGTATCCAATCCAAAAGCAGTGGCTGTTGTTTGCAACAATGCATCATCCCACGTGTAAGTATAGGATCCAGATCCACCACTTGCAGTCACTGTAGCAGTTCCATCAGCTAAATCTTTACAACTTACATTTGTACTATCAGAAGTTAAACTTATAGCAACTGGAGCAAAGACCTCAATATCAATACTATCAATACATAAATTAGTATCTAAAACAAAAACGGTATAAACAGCTGCACTTAAGTTTGTGAAAATTGAGTCAGGTGCAAAGTTTACATTATCTATACTAAATTGGTAAGGGGCTTGTCCTCCAGTAGCACCCACTTCAATTTGCCCATCATTACTTGCGAAGCACAAAATGCTATCTACTTGCATGATACTTGCGGCCAAACTAGCAGCTTGATTTAAATCTACTAAGGAATCAATAAAACATCCCAAGCTATCCTCGAGGTATACTTGGTAAGTTCCTCCAGCTAATCCAGAAAAGCTATTAGATACTTGATTGGTCAATCCACCATCTATACTGTAGGTATAAGGTTGAATGCCACTTGAAACATATACATCAATTATTCCATCATTAATATTACCACACAAAGGATCTTGAAAAACAATAGAATCAAACACTAATGGGGTTCCTCCAACAATGTTTACTTGATAAGATGTATCACATAAACCATTTTCATTTACCACAATGTCGTACAATCCAGCAGCTAAGGGTTGGAAGATATTGTTAGGACTAAACGATATACCGCCATTTATAGAATATTGAGGATTTACAGCACCTGAGGTCACGATCTCAATGCTAGCGTCTGCTTGTCCTACACAAGTTTCCAGAATAATAAGGGTTGAATCAACTGTCACATTACTAACCGTTATTGTTACACTATCAAATGCTACACAACCAGCAGAGTCCAGTGCCACTCCATAGGTAGTGGTGGTATTGGGATAAACCAATGGGTTGAATATTGAAGAATCAGATATACTGCCATTGTTTGGTGCCCAAGCAAAAGATTGCGAACCGCCAGCTGCACTTAATTGCACCGTGTCACCAAGACAAATCGTTGTATCGTTGGAGACGGAGTATGAGTAACTTCCTCCTGCGAGAATGAACAGCGTATCGCTATATGTACAATTATTGGGACTTGTAATATCCACGATGTATTGAGTGGAAGAAGAGGGTGATGCTAATGGAGAAGGCGTATTTGCTCCAGACAAAGATCCCGCGGGTGTCCATGAAGTGGTGTAAGTATTTAAACTATTTTGAGGGAAATACCGGTAAGCACTATTCGAAGCGCTCCAATTCGTGTTATTTCTGCCTGGTGTAACTGCACCAAAAAAACCTGTAAAATTCTCTGTTCCTTGCGTTGCGGTTGGATCACTAACATCATTTTGACAATTTTCGCAAATCAAATCAAAATAATTCTGAGATTCATGCAATATGATTTGACCCAACACACGTTCAGTTGCGACAGATCCTCCCACATGCACTAGATCTAAATTAATCACAAATCGTCTGTTGGGAGCAGTGCCTACCGTAAAGTAACTTGAAGTACCAAGGCTATCAATTAAATCATCCCACATTAGGGCAATAATATTATTGGGTACAATATTGGCTGGAATAGTTAAATTATTGGCGAGAGAGAATGCAGAAGCACCGAACTGCAGATAACCGTTTGATGTTAACCTTAGCTGTGACTGATTCACGCAGAAGATAGGAAAAGCAAAAGGTAAATCGATAATTTGGCTTACTCCATTATCCGCCTGAGTAAAAACAATGGACGTATCTGCACCAAACTCCTTATAATAAGGAATTGAGTATACGTCATAATTGGTCTCACAACTTATGTTATCATTAGGTTCAATCTCTGCAAATAATTGAACGGATTCTCCAGAGCATATAATCACACTATCCGGTGAGGCAACTACCCTATACACGTCCTTAATAATACTTGATGTGTCAAAAAACTGGCAACCCAAATTGTCTTCAACAGAAAAGTAAAAGTCTGTCTGAGAGGTGTCAGTCAAAGTGATTTGAATAGAGTCATTGTTTAGCGAACTTGATATGTTATTGTTTGGCTGCCACAATGGATTTTGGTAGGTAACAATCAAAGAATCATTCGATGCTAACAAAGCTGGATTGAATGAAGCACTTGCGCCAAAAGTATGTCCATCATCGCCACCAAAATCATCGAAAATCTGAATTTCCCATATCCCATTTAAGGGACATCCAATCAAATTTGCCCAATTCCCGGTAGCCTCATAAGTCCCCGCTAATACAGGGTCATTAACCAATGCAGGCTGTCCTCCAGCTATACTGCCTGCAGTAGATAGAGGACTCCAACAATATGTAAAGGGTACACCCTGTCCAACGAAAGCAGAAATCCCTAATTCATTGCTAAAAGCATTTGGAGGAGTAAAGTCGATAAGCGATACACTTTGCCCGGAAGGGCAAACTAAAACAATATCTAAGTCTCCTATATACGAATGCTCTATATCCAAGCAAACTTCAATCAAATCATTTACAGCAAGAATTTGTGCGCCTTGTTGATACCCTGTTATGGGTAATTCGTATATCACAGGAGTTGTAATTCCATCCCCCGATATATTATTTGCATCATCTGGAAGGAACACTGTATCCGTCACAGAAACAGAAGACTCCAATCGAATGGTATCACCCGTAATAACTGAATCTATAGTCTGATTGAATATTTGACTATATATTGTAGACATCTCATTTAAACATAAAATGGAGTCCTCTACCATGGAAGTTAAAAGAGGATCAGGTGCCTGTCTTATCTTTATTGGTAGCTCATTAATCGATCGACATCCATTGACATCTTCAACGATTAGACTAACTGTATAGATACTGGCAGGGATATCGGATATCACCACCGTTTGCCCAGTATCAAGACCAATAGCGCCAAAATCCCAAAAAAACTGAGAACTAGCATCACTTTGCGCATACGCTATATTGTTTTGAGCAAAAAATCCAGTAGCTGTTATTATCAATGAATCATCTGGACATAGATCGACATAATTGGTATCATTAAGACTAACAAGCGGTGTGGAGTTAAGGATTTCTGCTTCGATACTCTGACATGCAGGCAAACAGGATAAATCAAATTCAAAACTTCCGTTAATTGTTACATCCGAAGAAATCTGAAAGGTTAAACACCCGGTGGCATTTGCAGCAGAGGCTCTTAATAAAGTTCCTGGAGCTAGAGAATTGTTTTCATCGAAAACAAACAACAAGGGTGCAGTAGATGAGTTGGTCCCATCAAAAACTGCTAAAAAATCTCCAGCACCCATTAAAACCGAAACAACCTCAACACTCAATGGATCTCCATTAGTACAAATTGTAAATGCGAAATTTTGCCCGCCTGCATAGTCTGCACCTGCTCCTCCGCTATCAAAAAGTACTCCGCCGATTCCACAATCAAGGTTGACAGTTGTAGTTGCATCTAGATTAAAATTTTGCGCAAAGACAGAATGCCCAAATAAAAGTAATAGTATCGTTAAGTACTTCTTCATAATAAACTTAAAAATTGTAGGTAAATATAATCAACTGAGGTCTGCAGTTTAAGCGCACTTCGAATGAGATTACCTAAGAATGGTTACACTTCCTTTTCTGTCAATAATTTTTCCATCCAAATATTCAACATTCACATAGTAGGTAAATACACCTGGCCCCTGCATTTCTCCTTTAAACGTGCCATCCCATGACACCTGCTGATTGCTGCTCTCAAAAACTTTTTCTCCCCATCTGTTGAAGACCTGCATTGTCACAAACTCTATACCTTCTCCAAATACCTCAAAAGTATTATTCACATTATCGAAACTTCCTGGAGTAAATGCGTTTGGAATAAATAATTCTAAATTATTCTCCACTTGAATGGTGGTGTTGGCTGTCGCATTACATAGTTCTCCATCACCTCCCTCGTAATATGCTGTTGCTGTATAGTTTGTATAGTTGTTATAAGTCAATATCGTAGGATCGATACAATCTGTGCAATTTAAACCAATAGTTGGGAACCAGCTTACTTGAGCAATATCACTGAAGAGATAGTTTGGTGATGTAACCGATAAACTTAAGCCTAAACTTTCTTCCAACTGCAAAGTTGTATCTTCAGGAATAACTTCAAAGGAAAAATAAGGCTGTTCGTAAACTGAAATACCATAAGATTGAGATAAACAAGATACATTAGATCCTAAATCTTGAATAACAATTTCATTATATATTCCTGCTGGAAGACCCACGAAATCTGGACTTGATTGAAAGGTTTCTCCTCCATCTATGGAGTATGAATACCCTACACCAGATCCCCCCGCAGCAAACACATTGATACTACCCGAAGCATCTCCCCAACAATTTACAGAATCTGTGGTGAGCACTACAACCACCGGCGAGGGTTCTTCAATAATCACCGAACCCGTTACCACACATCCATTACCATCAGTAACAGTTACTTGATAACTATTGCTTGATAAATCAGTTGCTTGTGCAGTCGTTTGCCCTAAAGGATCATTCCACAAATAGGTATAACCCAATGTCCCACCAGACACTACAGCTGTCGCTGTGCCGTCACTGTATCCAGCACAGGTAATATATGTACTGTCCATTGCCAAACTTAAAGGACTTAATGGCTCTGATACCGATGCACTATTTGAAAAAGTACAACCATTTCCATCCGTTATGATGACCGCATAAGTCCCCGATATTAAACCGATTGCGGTCGCTGTATTTTGATTATTAGCTGCTGCATCCCACTGAAATTGAAAGGGTGCGGAACCCCCACTTACAATTTGTGCGGTTAGGCTTCCATCATTACCTCCAAAGCAATTCACTGGTGTACCCGTAAAGCTTATAACCACATCTGAAACTTGCGCAATGGCAATAGACTCATTGACTAAACAGTTGTTGAAATCTGAAACCGTAAGGTTATACGTTCCTATCGCAAGTCCCGCAAGATCCTCTTGATTATCTGTAAATCCATTTGGGCCACTCCAACTGTATGTGTAGGGGCTGACTCCCCCACTTACTGTAGCATCCAAGACACCATTAGCACCTCCAAAGCATAATGAATCCGGCACTGCAATGTTTAATCCAAGCGCAATCGGCTCATAAATAGTAAGCGTATCAGAGACTGGGCAACCATTAAAATCAGCGGCATTTAAGATATAGGTTCCTGCAAGCAAATTTACAGCTGTATCTGTTGTTTGACCACCTGTACTTAAATCCCATTGCAAGGTATATGGTGCTGCCCCTCCTGTTATTGAATCTACATAAACCATACCATCATTCTCACCAAAACAGGAAGCACTATCACCTAAAATATTCAACGCTAGAGCATTGGGTTGCGAAACGATAAAGGTGTCTAGAGCCACACAAGAATTAGAGTCAGTTACCTCGAGCCAATAAGATCCGGGGGTAAGTCCTGTTATCGTTTGGGTAATATCATTTGTACTCCAAAGAAAACTGTAAGGAGCGGTTC